>NZ_AEJC01000666.1 GCF_000317595.1 Streptomyces ipomoeae 91-03
CCCGGGAAAGCACAGTCTCAACACCACGCAGGAGGCCGGTCGATGAGCGCCCGTACCAACAAGCCGCACGAGATCGTCGAGCGGGCCCTCGAACTGTCCCGGGCCGACGGGTGTGTGGTGATCGCCGACGAGTACTCGACGGCCAACCTGCGCTGGGCGGGCAACGCGCTGACCACGAACGGGGTCACGCGCGGGCGCTCGGTCACCGTGGTCGCCACGGTCGACGGCAAGGAGGGCACCGCCTCGGGTGTCGTGTCGCGGTCCGCCGTCACCGCCGACGACCTGGAGCCCCTGGTGCGGGCCGCCGAGGCCGCCGCACGCGGGGCCGGGCCCGCCGAGGACGCCCAGCCGCTGGTCACGGGCGTGGAGCACTCCCCCGACTTCACCGACGCGCCCGCCGAGACCTCCTCCGCCGTGTTCACCGACTTCGCCCCGGCCCTCGGCGAATCGTTCGCACGCGCGCGTGCGGGCGGCCGCGAGCTGTACGGCTTCGCCAACCACGAGCTGGTGTCCAGCTATCTGGGTACGTCGACGGGGCTGCGGCTGCGGCACGACCAGCCGAACGGGACACTGGAGCTGAACGCCAAGTCCCCGGACCGTACGCGCTCGGCCTGGGCGGGCCGGTCGACGCGGGACTTCAAGGACGTCGACCCGGCGACCCTGGACGCGGAGCTGGCCGTACGGCTGGGCTGGGCCGAGCGGCGCATGGAACTGCCCGCCGGACGGTACGAGACCCTGCTGCCGCCGACGGCCGTGGCAGACCTGCTGATCTACCAGATGTGGTCGGCGTCGGCGCGGGACGCCGCCGAGGGCCGGACGGTGTTCAGCAAGCCCGGCGGCGGTACGCGGATCGGCGAGCGCCTGACCGACCTGCCGCTGACCCTGCGCAGCGACCCGAACGAGCCCGGCCTGGAGTCCGCCCCCTTCGTGCTCGCCCACTCCTCCGGCGGCGACACCTCTGTATTCGACAACGGACTCCAGCTCAAGGCGACCGAGTGGATCCGCGAGGGCGAGATCGCCAACCTGACGACCACCCGGCACAGCGCCGAGCTGACCGGGCTTCCGGTGGCGCCGTCGATCGGCAACCTGATCCTCGACGGCGGCGAGGACCGCTCCCTGGACGAGATGGTCGCGAACACCGGGCGCGGGCTGCTGCTGACCTGCCTGTGGTACATCCGCGAAGTCGACCCAGCGACACTGCTGCTGACCGGGCTGACCCGGGACGGTGTCTACCTCGTGGAGAACGGCGAGGTCACGGGCGAGGTCAACAACTTCCGGTTCAACGAGTCGCCGGTGGACCTCCTCGGCCGCGCCACCGAGGCGGGGCGCACCGAGAAGACGCTGCCACGGGAGTGGAGCGACTACTTCACCCGGGCCGCCACCCCCGCGCTGCGGGTGCCGGATTTCAATATGAGTTCTGTCAGTCAGGGCGTATAACCTCGTAGGCGTTCGCGGTCGGCTGTCACCCGGCTGCCGGACACCACACGAAGATCATTCAAGGAGACACGAGAACCGTGACGGACATCGTCGACGAGCTGAAGTGGCGCGGGCTGTTCGCCCTGTCCACTGACGAGGACGCTTTGCGCAAGGCGCTCGCGGACGGTCCCGTCACGTTCTATTGCGGTTTCGACCCGACCGCGCCGTCCCTGCACGTCGGCCATCTGGTGCAGGTGCTCACCATGCGCCGACTCCAGCAGGCCGGGCTGCGCCCGCTGGCCCTCGTGGGCGGCGCGACGGGCCAGATCGGCGATCCCCGCCCGACGGCGGAGCGCACGCTGAACGCGCCGGAGACCGTCGCCCAGTGGGTGACCCGGCTGCGCTCCCAGATCGAGCCGTTCCTGTCCTTCGAGGGCGAGAACGCCGCGGTGATGGTGAACAACCTGGACTGGACCGCCGGGCTGTCCGCCATCGAGTTCCTGCGGGACATCGGCAAGCACTTCCGGGTCAACAAGATGCTGACCAAGGACTCCGTCGCCCGCCGTCTGGAGTCCGAGGAAGGCATCAGCTACACGGAGTTCAGCTACCAGCTGCTCCAGGGCATGGACTTCCTGGAGCTGTACCGCCGGCACGGCTGCACGCTCCAGCAGGGCGGCAGCGACCAGTGGGGCAACCTCACGGCCGGCCTGGACCTGATCCACAAGCTGGAGCCCGAGGCCAAGGTGCACGCGCTGGCGACACCGCTGATGACCAAGGCGGACGGCACGAAGTTCGGCAAGACCGAGGGCGGTGCCGTCTGGCTCGACCCCGAGATGACGACGCCGTACGCGTTCTACCAGTTCTGGCTGAACGTGGACGACCGGGATGTCGCGCGGTACATGCGGATCCTGTCCTTCAGGTCCCGCGAGGAGCTGGAGGAGCTGGAGAAGCAGACGGAGGAGCGTCCGCAGGCACGGGCCGCGCAGCGTGCGCTGGCCGAGGAGCTGACGACGCTCGTCCACGGCGCCGACCAGACCGCCGCCGTGATCGCCGCGTCCCGCGCCCTCTTCGGGCAGGGCGAGCTGGCGGAGCTGGACGAGAAGACGCTGGGGGCGGCGCTCGCCGAGGTGCCGCATGCCACGGTTGCCGAGCTGGCACCCGTCGTCGACCTGTTCGCGGAGGTCGGGCTGGTGCCCAGCAAGTCCGCGGGGCGGCGAACCGTGAAGGAGGGCGGGGCCTATGTGAACAACGTGAAGGTCACCGCGGAGGACGCCGTGCCGGTCAAGGAGGATTTGATTCACGGGCGGTGGCTGGTGCTTCGGCGAGGGAAGAAGAACTTGGCCGCGGTCGAGGTGACCGGGGCCTGAGCGTCTGAGGGGCGTGGGGATTCTGGCGGGTGCGGCTTCGTCGTGGCCGGTAGCGCCCGCGCGGCGGAGCCGCACATGTCAGAGCCCCGCGCCCCATTGGGACGCTGATGCTGAGCAGTCCTGCAAAACTCAGGCCCTCCGCTGCTTCCTTCTCCCCAGCGTCGCCGTGTACGCCATGTCGCCCAGCAACACGATCACTACTGCGGCGATCAGTTGGAAGACGTGGCGGCCCCAGTCGATGCCGTCGGTTTCCTCGATGCCGAAGCCGCGTGCCATCGCGTTGCCGGCGACGGCGCCCAGCATGCCGAAGATGGTCGTCAGCCAGAGCGGGCTGTGCTGCTTGCCCGGAATGATCGCCTTGGCCAGCAGGCCCAGCACGAACCCCACGATGATCGCCCACAACCAGCCCATGGCTGCCTCCTCATACGGCTCCGCGTGAGCATTACGCCCAGTGTCGGCCCGCCTGCCCTACGCCGCATGTCGGGCGGTGACGTACGCGGTACGGCGCATCTCGTCCCGTCCCGGTGGAACATGACCCGGTCTCGTAGGCGACGCAGCCGCGGCGTAACGTGGAGCTTGACCGGGGCCCCGTTCCCCGAGCGGGACCGGGCGGGGTACGGGCCGGGAGCGTCCGACACAGGCGGGTGGTGGAACGTGATGCGGAAGCAGAGCAACACCGAGGTCTTCCGGATCACCGGGGCCCGGCAGGGGCTTGCCGACGACGTCCGCGGCAGGCAGCGGCGCTATGTCATCTCCATGTCGATCCGTACCCTCTCCGTGATCGCCGCGGCCGTCCTCTGGAACGTCGAACGGCACGTCGCGGTCGTCGCACTGGTGCTCGGCATGGTGTTGCCGTACATCGCCGTGGTGATCGCCAACGCGGGTCGGGAGAACGCCCCTTCGTTGCCGTCGACGTTCGTCATGGCCCCGATGCGGCCGATGATCGCGCCGCCCAGCGACGACCGGTTCGCGGAATCCTTCTCGGAAGACGCCGGGGCCGACACGGCGGACGGTCAGCGCACTGAGCCGCGCGAGCCGGCCTGAGCGTCCGAACGGGGGCCTGTCGGCCCACCTGGAACCGGGCCGACATAGTTCCGTTCGGGGGAACCTCAAGAACTGCTCAAATGAATCTGCAGTTCCGGTGCCGGACTGATGGTTACCCGTGACATACTTCGTACGCGCTCCGCATCCCCCGTCGGAGCGACAGACCGACGCCGGGCAGCTCCCCCCGTGGCTGCTCGGCGTCGCTTTTTCTACGGCTAGGGTCGACGTGTGAACATCCTCGACGTCCCCGGCTCCGATCCCACTTCCCCCATCTGCTCCGCCAAGGGCTGCCGCGCGGACGCGGTGTGGGTGCTCGCATGGAACAACCCGAAGCTGCACACCCCGGAGCGACGCAAGACATGGCTCGCCTGCGAGGAGCATCGGGAGCATCTGTCGCAGTTCTTGGGTGTGCGGGGGTTTCTGAAGGACGTGGTGAAGCTCGACGAGTGGACGTCACCGGAATCCTGATGTCCACCAAGCTCAGGAAAAGCTCAGATCAATCATGCAGTTCCAGTGCCGGGCCGAGGGTCACCCCTGACATACTTCATGCGCGCTGAAGACCCACGGTCGAAGCACAACTCCGGGCAACGGCAACCAAGTTCGCGGCAACGTGCCGCACTCTGCGGATGCCCCATGGAGGATGCGCATGGTCGAGGGAAAACAACGCGAAGGGAAGGGCTCAGCCCAGGCCGTATGGGCGTTCCTGCTCGGGCTGGTGGGACGCCTCACGGGCGCCGCCATCACCTCGTGGTGGAACAACCGACACGGCCTGTGACTGAGCACTGGTGGAATCACACCTGACCGTTGCAGCGGTCAGCCGGGCGTCCTCTCGGACGGGCCCGGGTGGGGTCGTATCCAGCAGGGTGCGGCCCCATGTGCTGTGCAGCACTCTAGGCTGCCGAGCCGCTCGGCGACCAGCGGATCGGCTAACCCCCGATGGCCGACATCGGCCTCTCCGGCTGGACGAACGTCGGGTCGTCCAGCCCCGCGCCCGCCTTCTTGCCCCACATCGCCAAACGCCAGATGCGGGCGATCTCCTCGTCGGGGGCGCCGGAGCGGAGCGCGGCGCGCAGGTCCGTCTCCTCTCGGGCGAACAGGCAGGTGCGTATCTGGCCGTCTGCCGTGAGGCGCGTACGGTCGCAGGCGGAGCAGAAGGGGCGGGTGACCGAGGCTATGACGCCTACGCGGTGGGGGCCGCCGTCGACCAGCCAGCGTTCAGCGGGGGCCGAGCCTCGTTCGTCCTGGCCCTCGGGGGTGAGGTCGAAGCGGGTGCGGAGGGACTGAAGGATGTCACCGGCCGTCACCATGCCGTCGCGCTTCCAGCCGTGCTGGGCGTCCAACGGCATCTGCTCGATGAAGCGCAGCTCGTAGTCGTGCTCGACGGCCCAGGCGAGCAGGTCCGGGGCCTCGTTCTCGTTCAGGCCCGGCATCAGGACCGAGTTGACCTTGACGGGAGTCAGACCTGCATCGCGGGCGGCCTGCAATCCCTCCAGTACATCCTTGTGGCGGTCCCTGCGTGTGAGGGTCTTGAAGACGTCCGGGCGCAGGGTGTCCAGGGAGACGTTGACCCGGTCCAGGCCCGCCGCCTTCAGGGCCGTCGCCGTGCGCCTGAGGCCGATGCCGTTGGTGGTGAGGGACATCTGGGGGCGGGGGGCGAGAGCCGCGACGCGCTCCACGATGCCGACCAGGCCGGGGCGGAGCAGGGGCTCGCCGCCGGTGAAGCGGACCTCGGTGATGCCCAGGGTGCGGACCGCTATGTCGATGAGGCGGACGATCTCGTCGTCCGTGAGCAGATCGGGCTTGGCCAGCCACTGCAGGCCCTCCTCGGGCATGCAGTACGTGCAGCGCAGATTGCAGCGGTCGGTCAGCGAGACCCTCAGGTCGGTGGCCACTCGGCCGTAGGTGTCGATGAGCACGTGGGCCCCCTCCCGCGCCGGATCAGTAATTCCCGAACACCTGCGAGCCTACGTGACACCACTGACAACGCCGGGGCCGGATGCCACGAAACAGGCGTGGGGCCGCCATAGGGATCTACGGCGGCCCCCGCGCGATGCGGGCGTGGAACGCGTCCCTTCCCGCGCCTCCCGGCGGAGCGCCTAGTGGGCGCCGGTGCCCGTGAGGGAGCGGACCTCCAGTTCGGCGTACTTGCCGGTGTCGGGCTCCTCCTTGGAGAGGATCGTGCCGAGCCAGCCCATCAGGAAGCCGAACGGGATGGAGATGATGCCCGGGTTCTTCAGCGGGAACCAGTGGAAGTCGACGTCCGGGAACATCGCCTTCGGGTCGCCGGAGACGACGGGCGAGAACAGCACCAGGCCGACGGCGACGATCAGACCGCCGTAGATCGACCACAGCGCGCCCTGGGTGGTGAACCGCTTCCAGAAGAGGCTGTAGAGGATGGTCGGCAGGTTGGCGGAGGCGGCGACCGCGAAGGCGAGGGCGACCAGGCCGGCCACGTTCAGATCGCGGGCGAGGGCGCCCAGGCCGATGGAGATGATGCCGATGAAGACGGTCGCCCAGCGGGCCGCGCGGACCTCCTCGGCGCCGGAGGCCTTCCCCTTGCGGATGACGTTGGCGTAGATGTCGTGCGCGAAGGAGGACGACGAGGCGAGGGTGAGGCCGGCGACCACGGCGAGGATGGTCGCGAAGGCCACCGCCGAGATCGTGGCGAGCAGGATCGCGCCCCAGGCCGAGTCGACGCCGCCCAGGTGCAGGGCGAGCAGCGGGGCCGCCGTGTTGCCGGACGGGTTGGAGGCGATGATCTCGTCCTGGGAGATCAGCGCGGCGGCGCCGAAGCCGAGGGCGATGGTCATCAGGTAGAAGCCGCCGATGATGCCGATGGCCCAGTTCACGGACTTCCGGGCGGCCTTGGCGTTGGGCACCGTGTAGAAGCGGATCAGGATGTGCGGCAGACCGGCGGTGCCGAGCACCAGGGCGATGCCGAGGGAGATGAAGTCCAGCTTGGAGGTGCCGGTCGCGCCGTACTGGAGGCCGGGCTCCAGGAAGGCGGCGCCCTTGCCGCTGTTCTCGGCGGCCTTGCCGAGCAGATCGGAGATGTTGAAGTTGAACTTCAGCAGCACCAGGAACGTAATGAGGATCGTGCCGCCGATGAGCAGCACGGCCTTCACCATCTGGACCCAGGTGGTGCCCTTCATACCGCCGATGGAGACGTAGACGATCATCAGGACGCCGACGAGGGCGACGATCAGGATCTTGCCGGCGTCGGAGGTGATGCCGAGCAGCAGCGAGACGAGGACGCCCGCGCCCGCCATCTGGGCCAGCAGATAGAAGATCGAGACGACGATCGTGGACGTACCGGCCGCGGTGCGGACCGGGCGCTGGCGCATGCGGTACGCGAGCACGTCACCCATGGTGTAGCGGCCGGAGTTGCGCAGCGGCTCGGCGACCAGGAGCAGGGCGACCAGCCAGGCGACGAGGAAGCCGATGGAGTAGAGGAAGCCGTCGTAACCGAAGAGGGCGATCGCGCCGGCGATGCCGAGGAACGACGCGGCGGACATGTAGTCGCCGGAGACGGCGAGGCCGTTCTGGAAGGCGCTGAACTGGCGTCCGCCCGCGTAGAAGTCGGCGGCGTCCTTGGTCTGGCGGCCGGCCCAGATGGTGATGGCGAGGGTCGCCAGGACGAACAGCCCGAACAGGGTGATGATCAGCGGCCGGTGCTCGCTGGCCTCGTTCGCGGCGAGGAAGGTCTGCTGTGCGGGGCTCATGCGCCGCCCTCCATCCGGGACTTGATGGCCTCGGCCTTGGGGTCGAGCTTCGCGGCGGCGTGCCGCGAGTACCACCAGGCGATGACGAACGTGGTGACGAACTGGGCGACGCCGAGGACGAAGGCGACGTTGATGTTGCCGAAGAGCTTGGTGCCCATGAAGTCGCCCGCGTAGTTGGAGAGCAGGACGTACAGCAGGTACCAGGCGATGAAGGCGACGGTCAGCGGGAAGGCGAACGAGCGGTAGGAGCGGCGCAGTTCACCGAACTCGGCGCTCTCCTGGACCGCGGCGAACTCCTCGGTGGAGGGGAGGCGGTGCTCTGCCTTCGAGGGGGGCGGTGCGTCGGTAGCCACGGGGTCTCCTCGCGTTTCCGCCGCGGTCGCGACGGTGGATGGGGACGTTTTCGCAGTCGGTTCGGACGTCGGATCGGGTACGGACATGTGGTCGGCTCTGTTCCTCCGGTGACGGGTGCACGATCGTGCTCGGGCTCCCTGCTCAACGTCACGGTGGCGCGGTGGGACCGGTTCAACCGTGTGTCTTTCTTTCGAAAATCGGTTCGTCGATCGATCGGAGCGGGCCCATCGGTACCGGTCGGAGCGGGCCCAACAGTGAGGGATACCCCTCTACTTCGGCCTCTCGCGCCTCAAGTCATTGCTGGCCAGCAACGGCGAGGGATAGCTTCGGGCTGCACCACCAACGTCATGTACCTGCCCGGGCCCCCGTGTGTCTCGGGCCGGTTTCTTTGAGGATGATGTGGAGATCCCATGGCTCATCTGCGCTCCAGACGACGGCTCGCCCTCGCGGTTCCGGTCGTTCTGTCGCTGACCGCCTCGCTCGGCTTCCTGCCGGGTGTCGCCTCGGCGGCGCCGCTCACCGCGACCGCCGCCGCGACCGCGGAGGGCCCGAACCTCTCGTACGTCGTGAACACCAGGACCGACAGGCACACCATCGCCTCGGTGAAGAAGGCGATCGACGCGGCCGGCGGCAAGGTCGTCATCACGTACGACAAGATCGGCGTGATCGTCGTCCACTCGACCAACCCGGAGTTCGGGGCGACCATCCGCGCCGTACGCGGTGTGCAGTCCGCCGGTGTCACCCGGACCTCGCCGCTGACCCCGGCCGGTACGACGGACGAGGGTGCCGTCGAGTATCTGACGGCCGCCGAGGCCGCGAAGGTGAAGGCCGCTTCGGCGGACATCCCCGACGCCGAGCCCCTCGAGGCCGACCAGTGGGATCTGCGTTCGATCGGCGCCGACAAGGCAGCGAAGATCAACCCGGGCAGCAAGAAGGTCACGGTCGCCGTCATCGACACGGGCGTCGACGACACCCATCCGGACATCGCGCCCAACTTCTCCAAGTCCCAGTCCGCCAACTGCGACGGCGGTGTCCCGGACACCAGCGAGGGCTCCTGGCGGCCGTACACCGCGGACGACTACCACGGCACGCATGTCGCCGGTGAGATAGCCGCGGCCCGCAACGGCACGGGCGTCGCCGGTGTGGCGCCCGGCGTGAAGGTCTCCAGCATCAATGTGACGGACCGCAAGAACGGCCTGTTCTACCCGGAGAGCGTCGTCTGCGCGTTCGTGTTCGCCGCCGACCACGGCGTGGAGATCACGAACAACAGCTACTACGTCGACCCGTGGCTCTACAACTGCGTGGACGACCCGGACCAGAAGGCCATCGTCGACGCCGTCAACCGGGCCCAGCTGTACGCCACGAAGAAGGGCACGCTGAACCTGGCCTCGGCGGGCAACTCCAACCACGACCTCGCCTCCGACGCGATCGTGGACGACTCCAGCCCCGACGACTCCACCCCGGTCGAGCGCACCATCGACCCGAGCGAGTGCTTCGACGTGCCGACCCAGCTGCCGGGTGTCGTCACGGTGAGCGCGACGGGCGTGAAGAACGAGAAGTCGTACTACTCCACGTACGGTAATGGCGTCATCGACATCGCGGCCCCGGGCGGCGACCGGCGCTACCAGCTCCCGGACACCCCGTCGGAGGACGGCCGGATCCTGTCCACGCTGCCGAACGGCGCGTACGGCTTCCTGCAGGGCACGTCGATGGCGTCGCCGCACGCCGCCGGTGTCGCCGCGCTGCTGAAGTCGACCCACCCGTGGGCGAGCCCGAAGCAGCTGCAGTGGCTGCTGAAGGCCCAGGCGGACAAGACGGCCTGCCCTGAGACGTACGACCAGAACGGCGACGGCACCCCGGACGCGGTGTGCGAGGGCGGCCCGCGTGTCAACGGCTTCTACGGGTTCGGCATCGTCAACGCCCTGAAGGCCGTCAAGTAGCCACGGTCCCCTGCCGACAGGCCCCCCGGTGCCCGGCGAGACCGGGCCCGGCGGGGCCTGCTTCCCGCACAGCTCGTACCGCTCGTTCCACGAACGAAAACGAACTGGAGACAGCATGACCGCGCTTCGCAAGCGCTCCCGTCGACTGGCCGCGCTCCCGCTGGGAATGGCCATGGCGACGGCACTCGTCGTCATACCGAACGTCACGGCCTCGGCGGCCGAGGCGACCGGACAGACCGCCGCCGACGCGACGCAGCTCAGCTATGTCGTCAACGTCCGCCCCGGGCACGGCCCGTCGGCCCATCTGAAGAAGGCCATAGCCGAGGCCGGCGGCACGATCGTGACGTCGTACGACAGGATCGGCGTCATCGTCGTCCACTCGGCCGACGCCGACTTCGCCAAGGCGATCCGTGGCGTACGCGGTGTGCAGTCGGCCGGTGCCACGCGCACCGCGCCGCTGCCCGCGCAGTCGACCACCGATGTGGGCACCCCGAAGGTGCTGACCGCCGAGGAGATCGCGGACGTCGAGGCTGCGGACGGGCAGGACCCGTTGGAGCCGCTGCAGTGGGACCTGCCGGCCATCAAGGCGGACAAGGCCCACGAGGTGTCCCTCGGCAGCCGCAAGGTCACGGTCGCCGTCATCGACACCGGTGTCGACGACACCCACCCGGACATCGCGCCGAACTTCGACCGCGAGGCGTCGGTCAACTGTGTGACGGGCAAGCCCGACACGACCGACGGCGCCTGGCGGCCGGGCCCCACGGAGAGCGCGCACGGCACGCATGTGGCCGGTGAGATCGCGGCCGCGAAGAACGGCGTCGGCGTCACCGGTGTCGCGCCGGGCGTGAAGGTCTCCGGCATCAAGGTGTCCACCACGGCCGGCTTCTTCTACACCGAGGCCGTCGTCTGCGGCTTCATGTGGGCCGCCGAGCACGGCGTGGACGTCACGAACAACAGCTATTACACCGACCCCTGGTACTTCAACTGCAAGAACGACCCGGACCAGAAGGCGCTCGTCGAGGCCATCACCCGGGCGTCGAAGTACGCGGAGCGGAAGGGCACGGTCAACGTCGCGGCGGCCGGCAACGAGAACTACGACCTCGCCGCCGACGAGATCACCGACCCGGTGTCCCCGAACGACTCCACGCCGTCGGACCGGGTGATCGACCCGTCCGAGTGCCTGGACATCCCGACCCAGCTGCCGGGTGTCGTCACGGTCGCCGCGACCGGTGCGAAGGGCATCAAGTCGTCGTTCTCCAACCACGGTCTGGGCGTCATCGACATCGCCGCGCCCGGCGGCGACTCGACCCGCCTCCAGACGCCGGCCCCGCCCGCCACCAGCGGCCTGATCCTGGGTCCGCTGCCCGGCGGCAAGTGGGGCTACATGGCCGGTACGTCGATGGCGTCCCCCCATGTCGCGGGCGTCGCCGCCCTCATCAAGTCGAGGCACCCGTACGCGTCGGCGGCGCTCGTCAAGGCCCTGCTGTACGCCCAGGCCGACGCCACGCCGTGCACGGACCCGTACGACATCGACGGGGACGGCAAGGTCGACGCGGTCTGTGAAGGGCCGAAGAACTACAACGGCTTCTACGGCTTCGGCACCGCGGACGCGCTGGACGCGGTGACCAAGTAGGCGCCTGCGGAGGCCTGCGGAGGTACGGAGCATTCGGGC
>NZ_AEJC01000667.1 GCF_000317595.1 Streptomyces ipomoeae 91-03
AAGTTCGACTCGGTCGTCCGGCCGATCTCCTGCCGGCCCTGGTTGTCGGAGAACCACACGGAACCGGCGGGGCCGCAGTGGCCGGCGGTGAGCATGAACTCGTTCTCGCCGTCGGCCACGTTGAAGCCGATCGAGCAGCGTCCGCCGGTGCCGAAGATGGGCTGGGCGCCGTTGAGGCGCATCGTGTACGCGCCCCCCGTGCGCTCCATCCGCACGGATCCGCCGATCTCCTCGGCGAGGCCCGTCAGCTTCTTCCAGTCCTTGGCGGAGACCGTGCTGTCGGCCCGCACCACGACCTCGTTGGAGGCGGGGTCGATCGCCCAGGAGGTGCCCGACACCCGGGGCGCCGAACGCAGCACCTCCGTCGCGGACTTCAGCTCCTTCGCGCTGTACTCGACCATCTTCGGCCGGGCCCCGGCCTTCTCGACCTCGGCCGCCGCCTCCTCGTCGGTGACGGCGACCACCGGACGGCCGTCGTCGGCGATCCAGGTGCCCGCCGTACGGTTCGAGCCGAGCTTGGTCACCAGACCCGTTCCGGTGCCGGACGCCGCCAGCACCGAACTCCGGGTCTCGGGCGGCGAGGTGGCGGGTTCGGTCGCCATCGCCGCCTGCGTGACCATCAGGCCCCCGCAGAGCAGTCCACCGACGGCTGTCAGCCGTGCCACTCGCTTCACGACTCGTCGTCGTGCGTGCCTCATTACCTGGCTCCCGAACCCCGTCCGACACGGTGTCAACACCGCGAGGGCGTCCGGTCCTTGAGCGCCCTCCCCCTATACGTGCGCTGGTCGCCGCGTGTTCACCAGTCGGCGTCGACGTACCCCAACGTCCGGTTCATGGCGATCGCGCGGACATTGGCGGGGTGGTGCAGCGTACGGACCGTGCTGACCCCGCACATCCCGGCGAACCCGATGCCGAAGGTCTTCATGGCGAGCGAGATGCCCCGGCCCCGGTGGCAGGCCCGTACGCCCGTCATCTCGTTGAACACGAACCCCGACCGGCGCCGGTCCGAGGTCGCCGCCATCCCGACCCAGCGGTCGCCGTCGATCGCCAGCACCACACCGCGGGGATCGTAGGCGGGCACCTCGAAGCGCTGCCGGTGGTACTCCTCGTAGGTGTAGAACTCGCCGCGCCCCGGGATGTCCGCCGAGCACTCCTTGTTGAGGTCGTACAACGCCCGGCGGTGCTCGGGGGTGTCGCCGAGTTCGGAGAGCGTCGTCAGCCGGATGCCGGAGGTGCGGCACTTGTCGACGTACGGCTGGAAGCGCGCCAGATCGAAGTCGGTGACGTCCAGTTGCAGCCTGACCCACTCGATCGTCATCAGGGCTTGCCTCCCACTCCGCAGTACATGGCGACTTCCTCCGGTTCCCGGGTCTCACCCGGAGGGGAGTCGCCGGTGGGTTCCGGGCGCCAGCGGGTGCATGAGACGACGCCCGGTTCGAGGAGGTCGAGGCCGTCGAAGAAACGGGCGACCGCCTCCGGAGTGCGCTGGTTCAGCGGTGGGGTGCCGTGCGCGTTCCACCAGGCGGCCGCGATGTCCACATCGGGCCACTCCGGGCTGGTGATGGTGTGCGAGAGCACCAGATGACTGCCGCTGGGCAGGGCGTCCATCAGGCGGCGCACGATGCCGTACGGATCCTCGTCGTCGCGGATGAAGGCCACCACGTCGAGCAGCAGCAGCGCGACCGGCTGGGTCAGGTCCAGGGTTCTCGCGGCGTGTTCGAGAATCGAGTCGACATTGCGCAGGTCCTCGTCGACGTGGTCCGTACGGCCCTCGGGCGTGCTCGTCAGCAGGGCGCGGGCGTGCACCAGGACCAGCGGGTCGTTGTCGACGTAGACGATCCGCGCGTCCGGGGCGATGCGCTGGGCGACCTCGTGGGTGTTCTCCGCGGTCGGCAGTCCGGCGCCGATGTCCAGGAACTGCCGGATCCCCACGTCGGCGGCGAGATGACGCACGGCCCGCCCCAGGAACTGCCGGTCCGCGCGGGCGTAGTCGCGGATGCTCGGATGCAGCCGGCGTATCTCGTCCCCGGCTTTCCGGTCGACCTCGTAGTAGTCCCCGCCTCCGAGCCAGTAGTTCCAGATCCGCGCCGCGGACGGCCGCGTGGTGACGATACGGCTGTTCAACGACGAGGAGGGGAAGTCCGAGGCTGCCGGGTTGTCCGTCACGGCATCAGCTCCTGGATCTTCTGTGAGGGTGCAGCGTCATCGGGCAATGTAGACCCGCCGGTTGGGCTTTGCCGAGACTTCGGCGATCTTCACAGTGCGCGAGACCGATCCGTGCCCGGACCCAGTGCCGCCCAGCTCCGGTCGTCCGCTACCGCCCCCGCCGGATCCGTGCGACTCGAGGTCGCCGTGCTGCCCCCTGGCTCTCGTCCCGCGCGCATCATCGCGCGCAGGGTCCGACGGCGGAGGCCAATGATCGTCGAAGCGCCTCTACCAATCGGTAACTTCCATGTGGCCTTTCGGCCATGAATGGGCATGACCATGACGAGTGCGGCGCAGGTCAGACCGACCTCGCCGCTTTGACATGAGAAAAACATGAGAAAAAGGGGACGAACATGACAGCAAGCGGTGTGGGACGCCGCATCACGACGGTCGCGGCGGTGGCCGTCCTCGGTCTCGGCGGCTCGGTGACCGCGGCGGTGCCGGCGACCGCGGCGCCGAGCGAGGCCGCGGTGAGCACGGCAGCCGCCGAGGTCGACTACGCGACCTGGCAGAAGGACGTGAAGGCCGTCATCGACACGGCCACGCCCTACATACAGCAGCGCACCGCGAACGCCTCCGGCAAGAAGCTCGCCATCGTCTTCGACATCGACAACACCACGCTGGAGACGCACTACACGCCCTGGTACCAGCTGCCCACCCCGGCGCTGAAGCCCTCCCTGGAGCTGGCCAAGTACGCCAAGTCCCGTGGCGTCGACGTCTTCTTCGTCACCGCCCGCCCCGGCATCATCGAGAGCGTCACCGAGTGGAACCTGGAAACCGTCGGCTACCCCGTCGACGGCCTCTACGTGCGTGACCTGCCCGACCTGTTCGCCGAGGTCTCCGCCTACAAGACCGCCTCGCGCGCGGACATCGAGTCGGACGGCTACACGATCATCGCCAACGTCGGCAACAACACCACCGACCTGGTCGGCGGCCACGCCGAGCGCACCTTCAAGCTCACCGACTACGACGGCCTGCTCGACTGACACCGCCCGGGGCCCAAGGGGTCCTCGCACCATGCCCGCCCGAGTCGCGCGGCCATGGTGCGAGGACCCCCAAGACGTACGGCCGCCGGTTCCCGACGGCGGCCGTGCACCTAGACTCCCGCCATGGCCGACGAAACCTCGCTCGACGCGCTCGGCGCGGGCAAGTACCTGCTGATCACCACGTTCCGCAAGAACGGCACGGGGGTCCCGACCCCGGTGTGGGTGGTGCGCGACGGGGACGCGCTCGGCATCTGGACGGTCGCGGACTCCTGGAAGGTCAAGCGGATCCGCAACCGCGCCGATGTCCTCGTCGGCCCCTGCGACCTGCGCGGCAACCCCACCGGCGACTCCGTCCCCGCCCGCGCCGAGATCCTCGACGCCGCCGGCGGTGCCCACTACCGCCGCCTCATCGCCCGCAAGTACGGCGTCCTCGGCCGCCTCACCCTCCTCGGCAGCCGCCTGCGCCGCGGCACGGACGGCACCGTCGGCATCCGCGTCACGCTCACGTAGTGAGGTCCGCCGAACGGCACATCGGCAGCTGACGTCGGGTCGGGCGTGGAACGGTCCCGGTCGGGGCAGCCGCGGAACCGGGTGAGGAGCCAGCGGCTGCCGGGCTCGAAGTACACCGGCGACAAGGGCTGTCGCCGGGTGCGGACCACGAAGCTCGTGCCCCGGTCACCGGGCGATCCGTCACGAACCGTCGCCCGCGTGCCCCGTCCGCCACGCCCATGCCGCGATCTCGACGCGGTTCCGGGCCGCCAGCTTGAGCTGGATGCTCGCCAGATGGGTCTTGACCGTGGAGAGGGAGACGAACATCGACGCGGCGATCTCGGCGTTGGTGTGGCCGAGCGCGACGAGGCGGACCACGTCGAGTTCCCGGTCGGTCAGCGGCTCCTGCGGGCGCGGGGCCTCGGGAGCGGCGGTGGCGTCCTTCTTCCCGGTGACGTGCTTGAGCAGCCGGACCGTCACCGACGGGGACACCAGCGAGTCACCCACCGCGGCGGCCCGTACCGCCTCGGCCAGCAGGGTCGGCCCCGAGTCCTTCAGCAGGAAGCCGCACGCGCCGCCGTGCAGCGCGCCGTAGACGTACTCGTCGAGGTCGAAGGTGGTGACCACGACCACCCGCAGGGGATCGGCGACACCCGGGCCGGCCAGCAGCCGGGTCGCCTCCAGGCCGTCCAGCTTGGGCATACGGATGTCCAGCAGGCACACGTCGGGCCGCACCTCGCGGGCCAGCCGGACGGCCGTCTCGCCGTCGGCGGCCTCGGCGACCACGGTGATGTCCGGCTGCGCGTCGAGGAAGAAACGGAAGCCGGTGCGGACCATGTCCTGGTCGTCGGCGATCAGAACGCGGATCGGGCTGCGGTCGGTCATGGGCGCATCATGCCTGAGAGGAGAAGACGGTACGGGGAGGGGGCGGCGC
>NZ_AEJC01000668.1 GCF_000317595.1 Streptomyces ipomoeae 91-03
TCCGGGTTGGATGAGGTTG
This sequence comes from Streptomyces ipomoeae 91-03, assembly GCF_000317595.1. Lineage (GTDB taxonomy): Bacteria > Actinomycetota > Actinomycetes > Streptomycetales > Streptomycetaceae > Streptomyces > Streptomyces ipomoeae. The sequence goes on from NZ_AEJC01000668.1 coordinate 20, forward strand.
AAGACGAGGCGGGCGGCGGCTCGTTGGGCGGAGTGGCGGAGGCGTACCGGGAGGGGGCGGGCCGGAGTCGGTGTGGGGGCGCTGTCGGCCAGGCGGGGGAAGAGCGCTTCGGCGTTGGTGCGGTTGACGGCCGCGAGGGTGCCGGGGTCGACGCCGCTGTCGAGCCCGCCCGCGAAGTACTGGCCGGCGGCCGTCGGCGCGAACGGCCAGTCGCTGCCGAACAGGACATGGCCGGGGCGGGCGAAGGCGAGCAGCGTGGGCAGGGCGGCGGGGCTGGAGGAGAGCGCGGTGTCGAAGTAGAAGCCGCGGAAGTCGTCCAGGATGTCGAGGGGGCTGCGCCCGGTGTCGGCGGCGATGGCGACGGCCATACGGTGCGAGGCGTACGGCAGGAAGCCGCCCCCGTGGCTGAGGATGAACCGGATATTCGGATACCGGCTCACGATCCCGTTGCGGACGAGGAGGTGGGCGGCGCGGGTGGTGTCGAGGAGGAAGTCGGCGGCGAACGGCGGGATGCCGTCGACGGCGGGCGCGGGAAGCTCGGCCGGGTGGACGAACACCACGGCACCGTGCTCGTCGAGGATCCGCCACAGCGCGTCCTGGCCGTCCGCGCCCAGATACGCGCCCTGGTTGTTGGCGAGCAACGTGACCCCGTCGGCCCCCAGTTCGAGCAGGGCACGCTCGGCCTCCTCGGCGGACGCGTCGACGTCCGGCATGGGCAGCGTGGCGAACCAGCCGAAGCGGCCGGGGTGTTGGGCGGTGAGGGTGGCGGAGAAGCCGTTCAGCCGCCGGGCCAGGTCGGCCGCCTCGGCCTCGTCGGTGAGGAATCCGGTGCCGGGGGTGGAGACGGAGAGGAGCGCCGTTTCGGTGCCCAGCAGGTCCATCGCTTCCAGGGCCGACTCGGGAACCCAGTCGGGCAGGGCGCGGCCACCGGCGTCGGTGACACCGGCCCGGGCGAGGGCGTCGCGGTAGAGGGACGGCACGAGGTGCTGATGGACGTCGATCCGGCGGGGGGTGGTGGTCATGGTGGGGTGCTGCCTCTCGGCTTCCGGGGGAGCGGGTCGGGGTGGGGGCGGCTCGGGGCTTGGCTCGGCGGACCTCCCCGGAGCGCTTGGCTCGGCGGACCTCTCCGGAGCGCTTGGCTCGGCGGACCTCTCCGGAGCGCCTGGCCGGTGGATCACGCCTGGGACATGGGACCCGGGCGTGACTGCCCCTCCACCCGCCGGACGCGTGCCGGACCCCGCCGCTCACCGGCCATCGCCGCCGACCTCGACCGAGCTCGGCGGCGACGCCGGACACGCACGCCGGGCGCGCCGGGGCACGCGGGGCGCGCCGGGTACATAGGACAAGCCCTGGATCGTCGGCCGACGGGTGCAGGGCGACCGCCGGTCAGGAACTGGGGACCGCCGCCGAGCCGGCGTGCCCGCCCCCAGGACGGCCTCGCTGCTCAGGGATGATGCCCGGCGGTCAGGGTTGGTGCCCGGGCCCAGTGCTGGTGCCCGGCGGACAGGGCTGGCACCCGGCGGTCAGTGCTGGCGCCCGGCGGACAGGGCTGGGTGCCCGGCGGTCCCAGAGTCGAGGACGGTCACGGTAAGGGTTGGGAGGCGGCAAGCACGTACGCCCTCCTCGGACGGGTTGGACGGAAGACCAGGTCGGACGACTGGGACAAGCTCCGCGGCTGCGGCGTCTCAGACGAAGATCACCGAAGCCGACCCCAGACCGCCGAAGCGTGCCTCGACCTTCTGGCCGGCCGTGACGAACGGGGCGGTGGTCATGGCCCCCGGCAGCACCAAGTGGCCTTCCTCCAGGGCGGAGTCGAACCCCGCGAGCGTGTTGGCCAGCCAGGCGACCGCGGCGGCCGGGTGGCCCAGCACCTCCTCGCCGCTGCCGGAGGCGACCCGCTCCCCGTCGACGAACAACTCGGCGGTGACGGCGGCGAGATCGGGCGCGTCGGCCAGGGGCGTCCAGGGGCCGTGGACGAGCCCGGCGGAGCTGGCGTTGTCGGCGACCGTGTCGGCCAGGGTGATCCTCCAGTCGCGGATACGGCTGTCGACGATCTCCAGGGCCGGGGCGACCGCCTCGGTGGCGGCGAGGACGTCCTCGACGGTGACACCGGGGCCGCGCAGCGGTCGGGCGAGGCGGAAGCAGATCTCCGGTTCGACGCGTGGGGCGCAGTAGCGGGCGGCGAGAACGGTGGCGCCGTCGCGGTGGACCATGTCGTCCAGCAGATGGCCGAAGTCGGGTTCGTCGACGCCGAGGAGTCGTCGCATGGCGACCGAGGTGAGGCCGACCTTGTGGCCGACGACCGTCGCGCCGTCGGCCAGCCGCCAGGCGATGTTGTCCCGCTGGACGGCGTAGGCGTCGGCCGGCTCCAGCCCCGGCAGCAGGGCCGACAGCGGCTCGATCGGTGCCACGTCGTGTTCGGCCCTGCGCAGCAGCAGGGCGGCCTCCTCGCGCTGTACGCAGGTCAGGGTCATCCCTCGCTCCTCGATGCCATGTTCTCGTCCTCGCTCCTCGCTGCCATGCGTGCCGCCGTCTCGTAGACGATCCGGGCGTGCAGTTCGAACATCGCCACCAGGTCGACGGCGTCGCCGTTGATCTCCCGCTGGACGAACAGACCGTCGGCGCCGGCGATGACGTACGTGGTCAGCGTCTGGACGTCGTCCTGCGCCAGGCCGGGGAAGAGGGCGCCGACGACCTCGGTCATCTTCTGGCGGGCGATGTCACGGACCTGGAGGAACACCGTGCGGCCCCGGGGCTCGGTGGGGCGTCGCTCCAGGGCGAGCATCAGGCCGAGCCGGAGGAAGTCCGGTACCTCGACCAGTGACTTCGCGACGTTCGCCGCCATCGTCGTGGCCCGTTCCAGCGGGGTGCCCGCTTCCTCGCCGGGCAGATCGACGGCCGCCAGCCAGGTCTCGAAGCTGCGTTCGATGACCGCGGCGATCAGGTCGTCCTTGTCCTTGAAGTGCCAGTAGATCGAGCTGGCGGGCAGTCCGCACTTGGCGCTGACCGCCGCGATCGACGTGCCCTCGTAGCCGCGCTCGCCCGCGATCTCCACCGTCGCGTCGAGGATCCGCTGCCGCGACTCCACCCCGTTCGCGCGCTTCCTGCGCGTCGCCTGCGGCCTGGTCATGAGCGCTGTCCTTCCCGTCGCTTCCGGGTCGCTTCCGCCGTCGCGGCACTTGACCGTCTCTGACGTCGACCTTACCGTAGCACTCATTCCAATTGTAGTGAACGCTCCAGCAAGAGCTCGCGGCAGGGGCGACGACGGAAGTGAGGTGGCTCGGTGCGCGGGAACAGAGCCGAGGACGGCGCCTATGACCTGGTGGACGGCGCCTATGACGTGGCGGTGATCGGGTACGGCCCCACCGGGGTGACCGCCGCGAACCTGCTGGGCGCGGCGGGGCTGCGGGTCGTGGTGCTGGAGCGCGACGCCGAGATCTACTCCCGGGCGCGGGCGATCTCCACCGACGAGGAGGTCATCCAGATCTGGCAGCGCATCGGCCTGGCCGACCGGCTGAAGCGGGACATGCTGGCCGAGCGCCCGCTGGACTTCGTCGACGCGCGCGGCCGTACGTTCCTCAGCGCCTGCCCCACCCCGCGCGGCCACGGCCATCCGCCGCAGATGTTCATCTACCAGCCCGCGCTGGAGGAGGTCCTGCGCGACGGCGTCGACCGCTACCCGAACGTCGAGGTGCTGCTGCGGCACGAATGCCTGCGGCTGCGCCAGTCCGTGGACGGGGGCGAGGACGGGGTGGAACTGACCGTGGTCGGCCCGGACGACTCCGTACGACGCCTGCGCGCCTCGTACGTGATCGCGGCCGACGGCGGTTCCAGTCTCACCCGCGCACAGCTCAACGTGAGCTACGAGGGGCGGACGTACGAGGACCGCTGGGTCGTCGTCGACACCAAGATGCTCAAGCCATGGCCGGACCACGACCGGCTGCGCTTCCGCTGCGACCCCGCCCGCCCGGCC
>NZ_AEJC01000669.1 GCF_000317595.1 Streptomyces ipomoeae 91-03
CCACCTGGTCAGGGCAGATGTGACTGGCTGCGTGATCTCCTCCGTGATGACCTGTGCGGTTCCGTCCGCTCACGCATCGCTCACGCAAGAAGGCAGGCTGAGCAGCCCTTATCGTCGCCGACAGCCCGCTCGCCTCACCTCGGCTGCTCCACCCGACACGGGCACTCGGAGGCGCTGTTGCTGCCCATGACTGAACGATGGGCAGCGGACATCAGTGTCGGCAGCCGCCCTCCAGAGAGGTGATCAGCGCTCAAAGGCGAAGTGGCCGACCGAAGAGAATCGGCTCCTTGTCCAAGGCTTCCAGGACCAGGTGGGGGAGCACTGCCAGGGCCATTTCCAAGGCGTGCTGCACCACGGCCGCATTGGGGGACTTGTCAAGGTCGAGGATCTCTGCCCATTTCCGGGGCTGGTATCGGGAGATCATCGAGAACGTGTACAGCAGAAGCCACCACGTCATCAGCGGAGACGGCGGAGGCGTCTTCCCCGGACCGGCCGGTGGGCGCAGGAATCGCTCACCCTCGAAGCGGTACCGCGGCGCAAGCCTGTCGAAGAACGCCTCAATTTCCTCCTCCGAAATGTCCGGCGCCGGTTTTCCACGGGGCACGGGCCAGCCGACTGCCACCAGGAAACGGCCCTTCCGGGCTTCCCTGAACGCGGTATCGCTGTCTCCCCAGAGCTTCGCGTTCGCCATGCCGGGGTAGTCGGCCATGGTCGCGCGGTACCAACTCTCCCTGTCGGCTTGTTCGGGCAAGTCGCCGTTCACGGCGATCTCCGCACGAAAGTACGCCGACCCGTACTCAGTGCGGTCCTCGGTCTCGGCGTATCGGTCGCTGAAGAGCTCCAGTGCGATGGGTGAAGCCGCGCCCTTGAGTGGGAACTGGCACAGGCCGGGGAGTGACGCCCACAGCTCTCCGAGGCTTACGGTGTCAGCCAGCTGCTCGGATCCAGTTGCTCTGGCTACATACTGGAAGGCGCCGTCGCCGTCGGGACGGATCGTGATGCCGGGAAGGTCGGACTGCATGTCCACGACCTTCAGGCCGTGCTTGCCGAAGCTCCAATTCCCGGGCGTGTGGGCTGCTGTGATAGCGAGACCGGCCTGGACGAGCCCGTAGTACAAGTTGATCGGCCTAGTCGCCGACGTGACGATCCGGGCCGCCTCCATCTGCTCCTCGAACTGCTGCAGAGCTGCGGAGAACGACCTTCTCCTGGCTGACGAGTCCTTGAGTAGCGTCTTGTCGATGAGACTGGTCCGGCGATAGCGCAGTGCGAACCGCAGGTTTGGTGCGTCGTCCATGGTGCTTCTCCTAGTCTGCAATCCGCCTGTACATGGTGGGCGCCAGTGAGATCCCGGGGCCGCGAGCGGCCCGCCAAAATCTCCCCAGTTCAACGACCGAGTGTTCTACGTCCCGGTGTCCTCGAGCGCCTCACGGGCTGCCTCTACGAAGCCACTCAGTGCCTCTCCCGACGCTTCCAGGCTTGCGCGGCACAGTTCGACGAGCTCCGAACGGGACTTGTCCCGCATCTCTGGGGGAGCGCCGGGAATGGAGGCAAGTGCCATCACGACGTCCTGACACTCCAGGACTGCTTCGACCAGGTCCTCGGTGTTGTCCGCTACGGTTTCAGGACCTTCGACCATGACCCGGGCGCGGGAGCGCAGCAGTTTGCTGATCTCCTCCAGGATTCGGTGCGCGCCGTCCTCGGTATAAGTTTCCGATCGGTTCATCTCCTTGATGCGCGTGCCGATGGCCTGCGTCTGGGCGATAAGATCGGTGTACGCCTGGCTGCGTGGCTCTCGCCGGTCTCTCGCGTGCTCGAAATGGCGCTGCTGGTCTGCCTGGAGATGCTGTGCAAAGATTTGCTCCCGCGCGGTGCGGGCTCCCAGCCATCCGCTGGTCAGCGCAGCAGTTCCGGCCCCCACCGCACCAACTGCTGCTCCCAATAGGGCGGCCAGCCCTGCATCCATGTGCCTTCTCCTTTCCCGTCTGGCCAGGGGCCATCGCTCTTCAACTATCTGATATTCACCTCTCACCGCCGGGCCTCCAAGGAACTGAGAGGGCGGTACGTGACTTGATGTCTGTATTGCCCTGTCGGTTGGGGTAGGCAGGCTGCTCGGGGGGCCGCCGGGCGGCTATGGCCGCGGCTGGGCGAACAATCCCTGCTCGGTCTCGACCAGGATGCCGCGCTCGGTCAGCCGCTTGAGTTTCAGGCGGGTGTTGTTGATGTTGTTGGGCGCGATCTCCATGCCCATCGCCTCGCAGATTTGCCGTGCCCGCAGCGGGGTGTCGGCCGCGGCGAACTGACGGATATCGGCGAAGGACTCCCTTACGGAAGGCGGACCTGGTGGATGGGCCGCCGCCGGAAAACCGTCACAGGCGTCAGCTGTGGCCGAAGGCCGCCGCGGTGGCCACGCACGAGAGCGATGTGCTCGCCGAGGTCACCGAACGCAGGCTGCTGACCAGGAACCTGCAGACCGTCAACGCCCCGACGGACCCGACGGTCCTCGAGCCGGTGATCGCCGGTGTGACCACGGGCTCAAGGGGGCGGGCGCAGTGTCGCCGGTCGGCGCCTGTCCATGGGTGAGTGGGGCTGCCGCATGGACAGGCGTGACCGTGGGCCTCAAGCCGCTTCGAGGAAGGGGTAGTCGGTGTAGCCCTCGGCGCCCGGCCCGTAGAACAGTTCCGGCCGCGGCTCGTTCTCCGGGTGGCCACCCTGCCAGCGCTCGACCAGGTCGGGGTTGGCGATGAGGGCCCGGCCCACGACCACGGCATCGGCGTGGCCGGCCTCGATCTGCTGGAGCGCCCGCTCGCGGGTGGTCTGCCCCCCGCCGAGGGGGCCGTTGTTGACGATCAGCTTGCCGTCGAAGCGCCGCCGCAGCTCCTGTACCAGGTCGCCGCCCGGCTCGGTGTGCAGTACGGAGAGGTAGGCCAGGCCCAGCGGGCGCAGTTGGTCGAGCAGGGTGCCGTAGGTGGCCAGGACGTCGTCCCGGTCGGTCTCGAAGACGTCCCCGAAGTCGATCTCCGGCGAGATCCGCAGCCCGACCCGCTCGGCACCGACGGCCTGGGCGATGGCCGTTGCGACCTCGACGACGAAGCGGGCGCGGTTGTGCGGCGAGCCGCCGTATTCATCGGTGCGCTGGTTGGCCGCCGGGGAGAGGAACTGGTGGAGCAGGTAGCCGTTGGCGCCGTGGATTTCCACGCCGTCCGCTCCCGCCTCGATGGCCCGGCGGGCCGCGGTGACGAAGTCCTCCAGGGCTGCACGGATCTCTGCGGTGGTCATCGCTTCCGGTACGGGGTAGGGCTGCTCGCCCTTCTCGGTGAACGTCTCGCCGGTCCTGGCGATCGCGCTGGGGGCGAGGATGCGGCGGCCGCCGTTGATGTCGGGGTGGGTTTGGCGGCCGGCGTGCATGATCTGCAGGACGATGCGGCCGCCCTCGGCGTGCACCGCCTCGAACACCCGCTGCCAGCCGGCCGCCTGCTCGTCGGTGGCGATGCCCGGCTCACCGACAAACCCCTGCGACGCGTGGTCGGGGTAGGTGCCCTCGGCGATGATCATTCCGACGCTCGCCCGCTGCCGGTAGTACTCGACCATCAGATCCCCGGGGATGCCGGAGGAACCGGCCCGGACCCGGGTCAGCGGTGCCATGACGATGCGGTTGGCGAGCTCGATCTTCCCGAGAGAGACGGGGGAGAAAAGTGACGGAACGGATGAAACTTCTGAAGCGTTGACAGTCATGGGTTTCTTTCTGCAATAGGGAGGGAAACGGGATGAAGGTCTGCGACGCAGGGGGTCTGCGCTGTCCCGGCAAAGGCGCGAATGCGGTCCTCGGGCAGGCGCGGGCCCGCTGACGGTGACGCGGTTCCAGGACCGCGATCGGGGTGTGGGTGGTGTGGGCGACGAACGCGGTGAGAGCCGCATGCCGTCAGCGTCGGTGTCGGTGTCGGTGTTGACGCCGGTTCAAGCGCAACTGCCCGCCGGAGTACGGGCGTTCGCTCCTTGCGCACGATCAGCAGCCAGCCAGGCGACGAAGTCAGGGGTGCCGCCGCCCGCCGGGGTCGTTACGGATCGGTGTCTGCAGGCCGCGCCGCGACCGACTCCCTCGACGCGCCCCGCGAAGAGGACCGATACACGGCTTCACCTGGAACGCGCTCCCGGCGGTGGCGGGAACAGCGATCTCAGGGCTCCTCATTCTCACCGACCTGAGGCACTTCGGCCGGCCGATCGCCCATCGGACAGCCTGCTCCACGCAGGCGCGGGCCCAGCTGAGCGGGACGTCCGCGACGGCCTTGAGGTGGCTGAACGTCTCGAGGGTGTACCGGCCGTGGTAGCGGCCCATGCCGCTTTCGCCGACGCCACCGAAGGGCAGGCCGGGCACGAGCAGTTGCATCGGCGGCTGGCCCCAGGCGACGCCGCCGGAGGACGTCTCGTTCACCAGGCGCGACTTGGTGGCCTCGGAGGTGGTGAAGGCGTAGAGCGCGAGGGGCTTGTCGCGTTCGTTGATGAAGGCGATGGCGGCATCGAGGTCTTCGACTTCGACGACGGCGAGGATGGGACCGAAGATCTCCTCCTGCATGATGGGCGATGCGGGGTCGACGTCGGTGAGCACGGTCGGTGCGATGAACAGGTCGTCGCGGTCGTGCCGGCCTCCCACCGCCGGCCGGCCGGAATCGAGCAGACGGGTGAGCCGGTCGAAGTGCCGCTCGTTGATGATCCGGCCGAAGTCGGGTGAGGTCTGCGGGGTGGTGCCGAACTGGGCTTCGACCGCCGCGCGCAGGGCGGGGACCAGTGCGGCGGCGGTGGCTGGATCGGCCAGGACGTAGTCGGGGGCTATGCACATCTGCCCCGCGTTGCCGAACTTGCCGCCGACCAGCCGCTTCGCGGTCTCCTCCACGTCGGCGTCGGGGGCCACGAAGACTTGCCTCCGAGTTCGAGCGTGACCGGGGTGAGGTGCTTGGCGGCTGCGGCCATGACGATCCGGCCGACGGTGCCGTTGCCGGTGTAGAAGATGTGGTCGAAACGCTGTGCCAGCAGGGCCGTGGTCTCCTCGGCGCCCCCCTCGACGACGGTGAGCACGTCGGCGTCGAAGTACTCCCGCAGCAGGCGTGAAGCCACCGCCGAGGTGTGCACCGAGATCTCGCTCGGCTTGGCCACCACAGTGTTCCCGGCGGCCAGGGCGCCGATGATGGGGTCTATGAGAAGGTGCAGCGGGGCATTCCACGGAACGATCACCAGGACGACCCCGAGCGGGTCGTACGTGGTGTAGGCCGTGGTCGTGGGACCGAAGTGGGCGGGAACCTCCACCGGGCGAGGCTGAAGCCAGCTCTCGAGGTTCGCCAGTGCCTCGTCGATGTCGCCAATGGTGGAGTCGATCTCGTGCGCCTTGGCCTCGGCGGGGTTCTTCCTCAGGTCCTTCCAGAGGGCTTCGATCAGTTCCTGCTCGTTCTCGACCAGCAGTGCCCGCAGCCGCTGCAGCTGGTTGACGCGCCAGTCCAGTGGGCGGGTGACGCCGGTGTTGAAGGTCGCACGAAGGCGGCCGACCACCTCCGCGGCCGTTTCGCTCCGGTACGTCCTCGGCTCGGTCGCCTGTGTTGTGGTCATGGGGTGTGCTCCGTTCTTGATGCACGCCGCGCCGTCAAAGGCGTTGGGGGCATGCCGTGGTACCGGTGATGGGCAACCCGGTGGATGACGGATGAAGGGTCAATCCGTGCCTTCACTGTAACCCATGTACGCGCTGGTGCGAACATAGGGCAGGGGTTATTCTTTCCCCATGGCCAGTCGCACCTCGTCCCCCCTCGTTCACCCCGACACGGACGACCTCGACCTCTTCAAGATCATGAGTGCGCTGACCGACGAGACCCGGCTCACCATCGTCGTCACCCTCTCCGTCTCCCCTGGCCTGGCCTGCAGCGGCTTCACCCAGGACGTCACCGCGTCCGTACTCACCCGCCACTTCCGCGTCCTGCGCGAGGCCGGCCTCATCCGGCAGCACGACGTCGGCACCCGCCGCTTCAACACGCTGCGCAAGGAAGATCTGGACCAGCGGTTCCCCGGACTGCTCGACCTCGTCCTCAAGGAGAGCGTCGGCCGCGTGGAGCCCTACGTGAACGCCGAGAGCGCCTGACGCTCCGGCATCGCTCCGCGGCCGCGACGAACCGGACCCACCGCAGCCAGGCGTCCAGCTTGCGGCCGACTTCGATCACGTCGAACAACACCTCATGCGCCGAGCGGCAGTAACCGGTGCCCCAGCAAGGCGATACGGCACCGGCCCCGACGTACCCGCTTACGCGGAGGCGGCTTCCGCGCGGTGAGCGCCGACCTGCGCCACGCCGGCACGCTCCTCGGAGTGTTCAGCGACACACGCCTGGTCACACGGGGCATCCTCACCGAACCCGAGCCCGGCCTGTTCGCTCAGCCCTGCCCCTGACCGTCCACTCGCCCCGCCGACCAGGGCTCCTAACCCAGGCCCAACCCCGAAACGGACATCAGCTCACATCCGGCACTCTCAGAGGGCATGAGACCTGATGCCCGATTCTTCGTTTCGTGCGGGACAAGCGGGCAGGTCGTGGCGACATCGGTCGGCTACGGCCGAGGCTGGGTGAACAAGCCTGGCTCGGTCTCGGCCAGGATCCCGCGGCCGGCCAGCCGCTTGAGCTTGAGGCGGACGTTGTTGATGTTGTTGGGCGCGACCGCCAGGTCCATCGCCTCGCACACCTGCCGCGCACGCAGCGGATGGTCGGCGGCGGTGAACACCGCCATGATCTGCTGGTAGGCCGGATGGTCCGGCAGTTTCGGTGTCGGCGGCGCGGGCGGTTGCGGGTCGGGCAGCCCCAGCAGTGTCTTGCGGGTGATCCGGACTTCTTCGGCGGCCCGGCCGAGTTCGTCGAGCTGTGTGGTCAGCTGCGTGATCTGTTCCCGCGTCGTCTCGGCCTGCGCGGTGATCTCGCGTTCCCGCTCCTCCAACCGTGCCAGCACGGCCCCGAGGGTCAGCTCCCCGCCGGTCATGCGGTGCGCCAGGCGGGCACGGTCGCCGCGGTCAGCCGGCGCAGTATCACCGCGGTCATCGCCCAGTACACCCGCGACTCCGAACTGCGGGGCAGGTGCTCGTAGTCGCGCACCAGCCTGCGGTGCAGCATCAAGATCCCATAGGCGCGTTCCACGACCCACCGCTTGGCCTGGGGAACGAACCCGCTCTGCGCGGGATTGCGCTCCACGACCTCCACCTCGATGCCTGCTTTCTCCCCGTGCGCGACGACGGCGTTCTTGAAGCCCTGGTCGACCAGGGCCTTTTGCACGGTGTCGGTGTCGGCGGCGACCTTGTCCAGCAGCGCGATGCCGACGGCGTTCTCGTGCGCCGAGGCGGCCGCCACGACTACCGCGATCACCAGCCCCAGAACGTCAACGGCCAGGCCGCGCTTGCGGCCCGGTACTTTTTTTGCCGCATCGCGCCCCGTCGACTCGGCGGGCACTCCGGCCGCCGCGTGCACGCTCTGGGTGTCGAGCACCACCAGGCTCGGGTCCGCCTTCCGGCCCATCTTTTCCCGCACATGCCAGCGCAGCAGGTCGTGAATGGTCTGGTCGATGCCGTCGTCACGCCAGGTGTAGAAGTAGTACTTCACCGCGCCGGGCGGCGGAAAGTCGTGTGGGAGCAGCTCCCACTGGCAACCGGCCCGGCCCTGGTAGAGCAGTGCGTTGACGATCTCCCGCATCGCGTACCGACCCTGATGGCCGCTGACCGAGGGATGCGCGGCCTTCCATGCGGCGATCACCGGCTGTCGGGTAGC
>NZ_AEJC01000670.1 GCF_000317595.1 Streptomyces ipomoeae 91-03
TCGCCCCCGGGCTCTTGGGCGTCAGGCCAACGTCGCCACCAGGATCGCCTTGATCGTGTGGAGGCGGTTCTCGGCCTCGTCGAAGACGACCGAGTGGGGGGACTCGAAGACCTCGTCGGTGACTTCGAGGGAGGTGAGGCCATGACGTTCATGTATCTCGCGGCCGACCTTCGTGCCGAGGTCGTGGAAGGCCGGGAGGCAGTGGAGGAACTTGACGTCGGGGTTGCCGGTGGCGTCCAGGACGTCCATGGTCACGGCGTACGGGGAGAGGGCGCCGATGCGCTCGTCCCAGACCTCCTTGGGCTCGCCCATCGACACCCAGACGTCGGTGGCGACGAAGTCGGCGCCCTGGACGCCCTCGTGGATGTTCTCGGTGAGGGTGATGCGCGCGCCGCTGATCTCGGCGAGCTTGGAGGCGTGGGTGACGATCTCCTCGGCGGGCCAGTAGGCCTGGGGGGCGACGATGCGGACGTCCATGCCGAGGAGGGCGCCGGTGACCAGGTAGGAGTTGCCCATGTTGAAGCGGGCGTCACCGAGGTAGGCGAAGGCGATCTCATCGAGCGGCTTGTCGCTGTGCTCGGTCATGGTCATCACGTCGGCGAGCATCTGGGTGGGGTGCCAGTCGTCGGTGAGGCCGTTGTAGACGGGCACCCCGGCATGGGCGGCCAGTTCCTCGACGTTGGCCTGACTGTCCCCGCGGAACTCGATCGCGTCGAACATCCGCCCGAGCACCCGTGCCGTGTCCCGGACCGACTCCTTGTGCCCCATCTGCGAGCCGGAGGGGTCGAGGTAGGTGGTCCGGGCGCCCTGGTCGGCCGCGGCGACCTCGAACGCGCAGCGCGTGCGCGTCGAGGTCTTCTCGAAGATCAGGGCGATGTTCTTGCCGCGCAGGTACTGGGTCTCCGTCCCTGCCTTCTTGGCCGCCTTCAGCTCCACGGCCAGCTCGATCAGCCCGCGGAACTCCTCCGCGGTGAAGTCCAGCTCCTTGAGGAAATGGCGCCCGGCGAGGGCGTGAGGGACAGTCGCCATGGGGGCGCTCCTGGGGTGATGACGGCAGGGACAGCGAAGACAGCAGGGACAGCGTAAGAAGGACTGGAAGTCTATACGACGTTCCACATTTCTATACGGGCGCCCTCTCCACCGGACAGCTCATGCAGCGCGGTCCGCCCCTCCCCCGGCCCAGCTCGCTGCCCGGGATCTCGATTACCTCGATGCCCTGTTTGCGCAGATGCGTATTGGTGGTGGAGTTGCGTTCGTAGGCGACGACGACGCCGGGCTCGACGGCGAGGACGTTGCAGCCGTCGTCCCACTGTTCGCGTTCGGCGGCGTGGACGTCCTGGGTGGCGGTCAGGACGCGGATCTCGCTGAGGCCGAGGGCGGCGGCGATGGCGCGGTGCATGTGCTCCGGCGGATGGTCGGTGACCTTGAGTTCCTTCTCCCCGACGCCCGGTTCGATGGTGTACGAGCGGAGCATGCCGAGGCCCGCGTACTGGGTGAAGGTGTCGCCGTCGACCATCGTCATCACGGTGTCGAGGTGCATGAAGGCGCGCCGCTTGGGCATGTCGAGCGCCACGATCGTCTCGGCCGACCCGGCGGCGAACAGCTTGTGGGCGAGCATCTCGACCGCCTGCGGGGTGGTGCGCTCGCTCATGCCGATGAGGACGGCACCGTTGCCGATGACGAGGACGTCGCCGCCCTCGATGGTGGACGGATAGTCGGCCTGCCCCTCCGACCAGACGTGGAACGTTTCGCCGCGGAAGAGGGGGTGGTGCCGGTAGATCGCCTCGAAGTGGACCGTCTCGCGCTGACGGGCCGGCCAGCGCATGGCGTTGATGGAGACCCCGTCGTAGATCCAGGCGGAGGTGTCGCGGGTGAAGAGGTGGTTGGGGAGGGGGTCGAGGAGGAACTCGTCGAGCTCCATGACATGGAAGCGCACGGAGGCCGGCTCCATGTGTGCGTCCAGGAACTCGCGCTTGGTCATACCGCCGATCAGGGCCTCGACGAGTTCACCGAGGGGCAGGGACTCGAAGGCCGCCCTGAGATGGTCCGTGGCGAGCGGACCGTACTCCTTCTCGTCGAAGACCCGGTCGAGGACGAGCTCCCGGGCCCGAGGGATCTGCATGACGTCGGTGAGGAGGTCGCCGAAGAGGTGGACGGCGACGCCGCGGTCGCGCAGTACGTCCGCGAAGCCGTCGTGCTCGGCGCGCGCCCGGCGCACCCACAGCACGTCATCGAAGAGCAGCGCGTCCTTGTTGCTGGGGGTGAGCCTTTTGAGCTCGAGATCCGGCCGGTGAAGGATGACGCGGCGCAGCCGCCCGGCCTCGGAGTCGACATGGAATCCCATGCCTTCATCCTGACCATTCGGGCGCGTGTTCACCCTCCGGCCGGCCGGATCGGATCGACGGGTTCCTTCATTTCGTCCCCTTGACGATAAGAGGGTCGAGTCATTATCGTCTAAGTGACGCGAACACGTCTGTGGCGCACCATCGCACAGCACCACGAGGGGGACCATTCATGGCCGACATCACCAGGCGGCTCGGCTGGCGGCATCTGCGCGGTGCGCCCACCGCGCACATCCGTCATCACCGTTCCGGGCGGCTTGTGCACGACGGCCCGGGGCTGAGCTTCTGGTACCGGTCGCTGACCGCCGCGCTGTCGGAGATCCCGGTGGACGACCGGGAGTTGGCGATGACCTTTCACGCCCGTACGTCCGACTTCCAGGACGTGGCGGTGCAGGCGACGGTGACATACCGGATCAGCGAGCCGGCGACCGCCGCCACCCGGCTGGACTTCTCCATCGACCCCGACACCGGGGTCTGGCGGGGTGCGCCGCTGGAGCAGTTGGCGACGCTGCTGACGGAGACGGCTCAGCAGCACGCGCTGGACGTCCTGGCCCGTACGTCGCTGTCCTCGGCCCTGGTCGACGGGGTCGCGGCGGTACGGGAACGGGTGGCGAGCGGGCTGGCGGCCGAGCCGCGGCTGCCGGCCACCGGGATCGAGATCGTGGCCGTACGCGTGGTGGCGCTGCGGCCCGAGCCCGAGGTGGAGCGGGCGCTGCGGACGCCCGCGCGGGAGCAGATCCAACAGGAGGCGGACCGGGCGACGTACGAGCGGCGGGCCGTGGCCGTCGAGCGGGAGCGGGCCATCGCCGAGAACGAGCTGGCCAGCCAGATCGAACTCGCCCGGCGCGAGGAGCGGTTGGTCGAGCAGCGGGGGACGAACGCGCGGCGGGAGGCGGAGGAGAAGGCCGCCGCCGACGCGGTGAAGGCGGAGGCCGAGGCGGCGCGGACGGTACGGCTGACCGAGGCGGAGGCGACGCGGACCGTGAAGCTCGCCGAGGCCGAGGCCGCGCGCGGCGTCAAGCTCGCCGAGGCGGAGGCAGAGCGTCGGACTCGGCTCGCGGAGGCCGAGGCCCGGGCCGAGCGCACGGTCGGGGCGGCGCGGGCCGAGGCGCAGGCGGCGTGGCTGCGGGTGCACGGCGAGGTGGACGCGGCGACCCTGCACGCGCTCACCGGGACACGGCTCGCGGAGAATCTGCCGCGCATCGAAAGCGTGACCGTGTCGCCCGACGTCCTGACGGGGCTGCTGGCGAAGCTCGGCGGTGGCGCGGGTGCCTCCGGGAACCCCGCGTGAGTCTCGCGCCACGGGTGGTGCTGGTCCATCGCACCACCGAGTACGAGGAGCTGGTGGCCCGGCACGGTACGCACGGGCAGGCCGCCTTCTTTCTACGGTCCCGGGGGCGGGACATCGAGGACGTGGCCGAGCGGCATCGGCGGGAGCGCCGGGCGCTGGCCGAGGTCACGTCCTCGGTTCCGCTGACCTGGCGTCAGGCACGGGTGGAGCGGGGGGACTTGGACCGTTTCCTGTTCGCGCCCGAGGACGTCGTGGTCGTCGTCGGGCAGGACGGGCTGGTGGCCAATGTCGCCAAGTACCTCGCGGGGCAGCCGGTGGTGGGGATCAACCCCGATCCCGGGCGCAATCCGGGGGTGCTGGTGCGGCATCGGCCCGCGCGGGCGGGGAAGTTGCTGGCCTCCTCGCTGCGACAGGGGTGTCAGGTCGATGAGTTGACCATGGTCGAGGCCGTCGCCGACGACACGCAGCGGCTGGTGGCCCTCAATGAGATCTACCTCGGCGCGGCGGGGCATCAGACCGCCCGGTACCGCCTGGGACTTCAAGTGGAAATGGATGGCGACGAAGCTGCACCTGTTCACGGTGGCGGCGGCCCTCCCCGAGATAACCATCCCGACGATCGAGGCCTTCACCGACCAGGTGCTGACGTACGCGAAGAAGACCAAGGGCGGTATGCCGGCCGGGCTGCAGAGCGGCATCGCCGCGTTCCCCGTGCTGGTCAGCGACCGGGTGGACCCGGCGGCCGTACGGTGGGCGGAGGCCCAGCAGCGCCAGAAGTGGGCCTGTATGGCCCGTCCCGTCGTGGTCGACAGCGCTCAGCAGTACGTCGGCACCTATCGCGGCACCCCGGCCATCGGCCTCATCTACTCCTCGTACTTCGAACAGAAGGCCATGCGCTACTTCTACGGCTGACCCCGGAGGGCGGCACTCCGGTACGGCCGGCCCCGGGGCCGCACCACCAGGGCGGCGCTACCGGGGCTGCGCTACCGGGGCTGCGCTCCGGCCGGACCATGACCTGCGGCCGTATTCCGTGAACCGGCCTCCGGCGGGACACTGCTGGCGGCGCGCCAGTGGTCGGTCGGGGAGGACGAGCGGTGGAGAGTGTTGTTGTCCTGTCGTTGCTGCCGGTCGCGGTCG
>NZ_AEJC01000671.1 GCF_000317595.1 Streptomyces ipomoeae 91-03
CCGCGGTCCCTGTCACGAGCCTTCGGACGGATGCTGGGCTGTTCGCCAGCGCGGGGCCTGGTCGTCGGGGGCGTCCGGGGAGGCGAAGTGGAACGGCACCCCGAGGTGGTTGGCCAAGGCCCGTCCTGCATCTGCGGCGACGCTTCCCGGCGGGGGCCCGCCAGGGCGGCGGTAGACAGTGGCCAGGTGGCCTTCTCCGTCCGGGTCGTCCAGGACCGCGACCAGGAGCACGAACCAGTTATGGACGGTGTCGCCGTCCCAGAGTGCCTCGACCGCGGCCACCCGGCCCGGGTGGGCGGCAGCACGGGCTGCGAGTGAGGGGATGTCGAGCGGATCGGGCGGCCTGTGCTGCACGCGGTCGCCGAGGATCTCGTAGCGGGCGTGGACGACCTGCTCCGCCTCGTGCAGGCCCAACCCCAGTGGACGCAGGGCCTCCCACACCACCTTGACCGCCGTAATCCTTCGGTCGCGCAGCACGTTCGCGTCGACCTCTTGGCGGGTCTGTTCCTCCAAGTAGGTCCACCAGCCGTTCACCGGGCCACCAGGGCGGATTCCGTGAAGTGCGTCATGGGCTGAACGTATCTCAGCCGCAAACGGCCCAGTCGGCCCAGTCGGCCCAGTCGGCCCAGTCGGCCCGCAGGAACGCTGTCGCTGCTCGTGAACATTCCGCCTCGTTGTTGGGGGGCTTCGTGCCTCCCGAACCGGTGTCGAAGCGCTGTCCGTTCTCAGGTTCTGGCCCAACTTCTGTGGTCGGTCAGGGCACGTGTCGTGCCGCGGGCCCGGCGCGGAGTACTGGCATATCCAGCGGTACAAGCCATGCCCCCGAGCGACGGCTCGCTCCGCGAGGGCACCCAACGGCCGGAGATGGGCGGCAATACTGTCCGCGTCAGGCGGTGTCGAGAAGCAACCTGAGCGAGCCCAGCCCTGGGCAACGTCCTCCAGATACTCCCGGTCGAGGCTCGTGAGCGCGTCACGAAAGGCATCCGTGAGCGACACGCTGATAACGTCACCGTCCCCCACCATGGCGACCAGTGGCCGTGCCAGGAGGTCGGACTTGATTACGCCTGCGGGTCGGCCTGTCATGACTACCTCGACAGTCAGCAGGTCGACAATCGGGGCGATTCTCTTCACCACGAACGGGTCGTACCCGCCACCACCGGGCTCGCCATCCGCGCGCACGACCGCTCGGCCGGCCCCTTGATCGCCCCTGGTCGCCCTGACCTCGTGGCAGGCCCAGGTCGAGCGGGCACCCGTGCGGCCGGGCCAGAAAGGCCCTACGGATCTGGTCGTACAGCACGGGACGCTCGAGGGCGCGGCGCACTGCCTTTCCGCAAGACGAGAGTGTCAGGGCATCGAGCCGTCCGAGTTCCAGGCGACCATGAGAAAGAGAGCGAAGGCGATGAACACGGCAAGGAAGAGCATCGCGCCGCCCGTGCTCGCGGCGAGCTTTACCCGGGCCGGGACCTTGGCGGTGGCGTGCTCGGGGCGCTCCGGCAGATAGTGGACGGTGACGATGTCGCCCTCGACCGTGGTCGACGGCCCGCCCTCCTCGTCAAACCGGATGACGCGATCGTCACGGGTCGTGAACTCGTAGACGTGATGCAGTGTCGTACGCACCGTGCTGTCCCCGCCGCCGCTGGTCGTCGTGTACGACCTGACACACCGCGCCTGGGCCGTGATCCCCCTGGACCAGGCATCGCTGACCTGTCGGGACCGGCGGAGCAGGACGACGGCCGCGTACACCGCAAAGGCGATCATGAGGAGGGGTACGACGTTGAACAGAGCTTCCATGGGATCCCCCAGGGGCTGTACGTCCACTTGAATGATTGGCGTGCCGGGGAACATATCGGGACGACCTGCGAGTCCGACTCGAAGCAGGCTCGGAATCCGCCGTGTTCACCCACTCGTACACGAGGAAGATCACGGCCGCGGAAAACGACCGAGAACTTGCCCAGCCGTCACGCCCTCGGGCGCGGCGGCGCCGGCTGCGGCAGCACAACCAGTCAAAGCGCGGCCCCGGCCCTCGGCACCGCCACAGTGCCGGCGACAGCTTTCCCGTTCCACCGCAGGGGCGGGGAACGGCACTTGGGGGTACGGCGACGTCCACAACTGGTCCGACTGCACGACGCATATAAATCGGCATCGTGCGGCTGGAGCAGGAGGCACCAGGCCCCATGCGTATCGCCGCCGGGCAGAGCCGCAGTCCTGTGCTCCACGCATCGCCGCCGAGTGGAGGCGGCTCAGGTCATCCTGGCCGCCTCTTCGCAGTGGTACAGCGCCCAGCTCTTCCAGCTCCGCCGACCGGACATTGGTCCGCGCATCATCTTGTGCGATAAGTACAACGGGCCGCCGCGCCCAAGGTCTCGAACTCCCGCCACCTGATGGCACATCAGCCAAGTCCACTCACGAACCTGCCCTGACCAGCAGGAACGGCGAACTACGACTGGAGCGCCAGGTCTTCCGGCTCGCTGAACGCCAAGCTCAGGATTTGCCGGCGACCTCGGTGACGTTGTTGGCGCCGGCCGCTTCGTCCTGCGCCATACCAAGGAAGCGCCGGATCGCTTCGACCGGCATGTCGAGCCCCTCGGAGGCGGACTGCTCGCCGCCGAACACCTGCACTGCCTCGGTGACGGCCAAGGCCAGTTCCACCTCTGCCTTGCGCATCTTGGCCTCAGCCTTGTCAACGGTGTCGACCACCGCCAACTGGCGGCGCTGCTTCTCCTGAAGTCTCTGTTTACGGGAAAGGGCTTTGTCGGGGTTCTGCACGATCATGACCAAGATCATAATCCGTCTCGTGCGCACCAATGACATCGGCAACCCACCTAAACCATAGGGATGTTCACGGCTGGAAGGCTCAGCATCGCGGGCCGGTCGAGCCGTTGCCGCAGATGGCTGTGGTGCCGGTCGGGGGACATCCCGATCGGCCGCAAACGCATCCGGCTCGATCTGCCGTGGATCCCGTTCCCTTGTTTCTTCGCCCTCCTCACCTGATCTGCCTCAGAAGCTGTTGTGATGCGGTGGTGAGGTCCTGCCCAGACGGAAAATCCCTGCGCGGCTGGCGGCCATGGCGTACGGTGGTCACACCGACGCGGGGTGGAGCAGCTCGGTAGCTCGCTGGGCTCATAACCCAGAGGTCGCGTGGTTCAAATCCCGCCCCCGCTACCAACTCCGGCCCCCTCGAATTCGCCAATGTCGAGGGGGCCGGAAGCATGTTGCTACGAGATACAGGCGGTGCGAGGCGCGTCCCATCACGGACGCTGTCATGCCGGCTATCGCCGCTGCGCCGATGGGCGCCGCCGGGATCTCTGAATCGCCTGTCCCTGTGAGGGATTCAGGCGAGATGGTCGGCGACCAAGGTGGCGAATTCGTCGGGTGTGGCGAGGCGGATGCCGAGGGCTTCGGCCTTGGCCCGCTTGGATCCGGCGTTCTCCCCGGCGACCACCAGGGTGGTCTTCTTCGACACAGTGGAGGAGGAGCGCCCTCCGGCCCGTTCGATCAGCTCGTTCATCTGGTTGCGGCTGAGCTTCTCCAGCGGCCCGGCCATCGTGCCGGTGACCACCACGGTCATGCCCGTGAGCGGCCCGCCCGCAGCCTCCTCCTCGCCTCCCCCGTCGGCGCCGGCGGGGCTGGGCGCCGTGGCACCAGGCTCCGTCATGTTCACGTCGGCTGCGACGAGTTTGTCGATGAGCTGGGCGAGTTCGGCCAGTTCGGCGACGATGGAGGGGGCCTTCTCGATGCCGATGCCGTCGACCTGCTGCATGGCCGTGGCGTCGGCGGCGCGGATGTTGTCCATGGTGGCGAAGTAGCGGGCGATGCGCCGCGACATCGACCGGCCCGTGCCGCGTACGCCGAGCGCGCACAGCACGCGGGACAGCGGCTGTTTCTTGGCGGTGCTGATCGCGGTGAGCAGGTTGTCGGTGCTGGTCTCCCCCATCCGCTCCAGGCCGAGCAGCTGTTCGCGGGTGAGGGTGAACAGGTCGGCGAGATCGGCCACCAGGCCCGCCTCGACGAGCTGGACGACGCGGGTGGCGCCGAGGCCTTCGATGTCGAGCTGGTCGCGGCCCGCGGCGTAGGAGAGGGAAGCGACCAGGTGGCAGTTGCGGCCCTGTTCGCAGCGCCAGCGCTCCTGGCTGGTGTCGATGCCGGAACCACACCGCGGGCACACCTCGGGAAAGACGATGGGCTGTTCGTCGCCGGTGCGCAGGTGGGCGACGGGGGCTTCGATGCGGGGGATGACGTCGCCGGCCCGGTGGACCATGACGTGGTCGCCCAACCGGAGGTCGCGGCGGGTGATGTCGGCCGGGTTGTGCAGGGTGGCGTAGGTGATGGTGGAACCCTCGATCTCGACCGGCTCGAGCACGCCGCGCGGGGCGATGATGCCGGTGCGGCCCACGTTCCACTCCACTCCCAGCAGCCGGGTGATCTTCTCCACGGCCGGCAGCTTGTAGGCGATCGCCCACCGGGGAGCCCGCGACCCGGACCCGGCTGTGTACTGATCGGCGGCCAGGTCGGCCTTGATGACGATCCCGTCGATACCGAACGGCAACTGGGCCCGCAGCGCCGCGATCTCCTGCACCCGGGCCAGCACCTGCTCACTGCTGTGGGCCACCTTGCCCGGCACCGCGGTCGAGGCGGTGGTGTTCACCCCGAGGTCGGCGGCCAGGACCATCAGATCGCTGTGGGCGAGTTCGCCCAGCCTCGTGGTGAGGACGGTATCGGTGTCGGGCAGGGGCAGCAGGCCGTAACCGAAGAACGTCATGGGCGCCGTGTAGGCGCGCTCTTTGGCGCGCAGCGTGCCCGCGGCCGCGTTGCGGGGGTTGGCGAAGGGCTGTCCGCCGTGGGCGGTGCGTACCTCGTTGGCGTGCTCGAACTGGGCGGCCGTCATGAGGACTTCGCCGCGCACCTCCACACTGACCGGTTCGGACAGTGTCTCGGGCAGGCCCTCGATGGTGCCTGTCGTGTGCGAGACGTCCTCCCCCGCCGTCCCGTCCCCCCGGGTGATCAGCCGCGTGAGGCGGCCGTCGGTATAGCGGGCGGCGATCGCCAGACCGTCCAGCTTCGGTTCCACGCTCCACTGAGCCACATCGTGACCGACACGCCGGGCCAACGACGCCGTCCAGGCGGTGAACTCCTCCGCGGAGAACACATTGTCCAGGCTCAGCATCGCCACGGTGTGCGGCACATCCCCTTCGACCGCGCCGCCGGCGACCTTCCCCGTCGGCGAGTCCGTCAGCACCTGGTCGGGATGATCGGACTCCCATGCGGCGATGCTCCGCACCAGCCGGTCATAGGTGTCGTCGTCCAACGGCGAAGTGCCACCCGCGTAGTAGGCGGCCGCAGCCTTCACCGCATCCTCGACCGCCTGCACGTAAGCGGCGGCATCCACGATCTGAGCAACAGGAGTCGTCATGACCGTCATCCTGCCTGCCACCACTGACAACGGGCCCAAAACGCTGGCGGCGTACGGTCTGCGTCGGTCCGTCGTCGTCCGTCATCACAGATGCCCACCGCGCCACGTCCGCCCCTTCAGCGGAGCGCAGCCGGCTGACATCGGCGCTGCCCTTCGCCTCGGTCGGCAGGTGGTGCTCGGGCAGGTCGGGGTGCGACTGGAGCGAGCCGCACCCCTGCGGTAGGTCAGCGGCTCATTGACCAGCCGTTTTCCGGGTCTCCTGGGTCGATGGCGTCGTGACTGGCCGTGAGCGCCTGAGTGACGGTCGACCAGGAGAACCATGTTCCTGCCACGTATGTCGCGGGGTGGCGGTCGGAGAGTTCCTGGGCCCGGTGGGGGCTGGAGAGCGCGTCGGACTGCGCCGCCCCCGAAGCTGATCCGCGCCCGGCATGCGCAGTCGGCGACATTCACCACGGCCTCGCCGTCCAGGATCACGCCGGGCGGCAGGCTCTGGTTGTACCTCGCAACGGTCATCGACCACTACAGAGAGGCAGTCATCGGTTGTGCAATGGTCAGGCCTGCTGGCAACTGCCGAAGGTCACGACATAGGTTCCCGCTCCGCTCGCGCCGACGCCGGCCGGATCGGCCGCGCCGCCCAGGCCCCAGCGCCCGATCTCCCTCAGCGACGGGTCGAGGACGATCTGACGGTGCCCCCATGTGCTGACGTTCACCCACCAGTTGACGGCCTCCCGTGGCGTGCCTCGGCCGCCCCAGCCGGTGTAGGTGATCTCGCTGATCTTCCAGGACCGGGGGTTCGGGCAGTAGCCCGCGGCTTTGATACGGCTCTGTGGCGTCGACCCGGTCCGAGGATTGGTGTGCGAGTCCTTGCCGGGCCCCCACCATTTCAGGCGCACCGCCTGGTCGGTGTGCTGAAACGCGGCGTCCGTGAGGGACTGGTTGTACGTGAGCGCCGGCAGCCCGTGCCGTGCGCGCTCGGCGTTGATGAGACAGACCAGCGCCTGCCGTGTCCCGAGGGTGCCGGTGCCCCCTCCCGGGCTCCGGTCGTAGTAGGCCGCCGCGTTGTCGCACTCCGAGTCGGCCGTGGCCTGTGACGCGGTGGCGGGGACGAGGGTGGCTGACAATACGCCGGCCGCGGCGAGAGTCAACGCGGTTCTGGTGTGTGAAGCGTGCCTTCTCACGATGGTTCGACCTCCCGCGAACAGAGGGTTCAAAGCGGACGGAGAGGGCGACGCAGCGCTACGACACTCGCCTCCCAGCCTGACACCCGGCCTGTCCGGCCGCCACCCAGTACCCCGCGATCGCGTTCAACGCCGTGCTGCTGGCTCTGGCGGTCGTCGTCGCATGGGGCCGCTTCGGCCCGTACTCCTTCTGACCCTCACCCCCCGAACGGCAAGGACGAACACTGTGCGCATCACCGTCTTCGGCGGCACCGGACCGACCGGCCGGCTCCTGATCGACCGGCCGGTTCCTGATCGACCAGGTCCTGGCCGAGGGGCACGAGGTCGTCGCCTACGCCCGCACGCCCGCGAAACTTCCCACCCACGAGCGGCTCACCGCGATCCGGGGAACACTGGACGACTCCGCCGCCATCGGCGAAGCAGTACACGGCAGCGATGCCGTACTCAGCGTGCTCGGGCCGGGCACCAAGAAGGCCGACATCCCGCCCTTGGCCACCGGATACCGCAACATCGTCGCCGCGATGCACGAACACGGCGTCGAACGGCTCGTCGCCATGGGGACGCCCAGCATCACCGATCCCGCGGACGGCAAGGAGCCCATGGTCGGCCTCATGGTCACCGGCATCCGCATCTTCCAACCCACCACGTACCGCGCCATCGTGGCCATCGGTCAGATCATCCGCGCATCGGGGCTGAAGTGGACCATCGTCCGGTTCCCCTGGCTCACCAACGGCCCCAGGACCGCCTCGGTCAACGTCCGCAACGTCGGCGCCGGGGGCGGTCTCCGCCTCTCACGGGCCAACGCCGCCGCGTACTTCCTCGAACAGGCCGCCGACTTCTCCCAGATCGGCCGTGCGCCATTCGTCACCGACACATAGAGGCGCCCGGAGGGACCCGCCCAAGCCACCGACCGCACATACGACGCAGCCACCCGCTGACGGGCGACACCGGGAGGACCCACTCATGCGTGCCGTGATCACCACCGACTACGGCGTAGCATCCTGCCGCACACCTCCCCCGCCTGAACACGTGGAAGGCTCTCGAGCGGATCTACGCCGAGGGCCGAGCCAAAGCGATCGGTGTCTCGAACTTCGAGCTCGCGCACCTGCGACGGGTATTCGACGAGACATCGGTGGTACCGGCCGTCAATGTCATCAAACTCCACCCGGGAGCCCCCCAGCACGAGTCGCGCGATTTCCACACCTGCCATGGCATCGCCACTTGGGGATGGAGCGCCCTGGGCCGAGATGAGAACCTGCTGGAAGACCCGGTGCTGCGGCGACTGGCGGAGAAGCACGGACAGAGCCCCGCGCAGGTGGTGCCCCGGTGGCACATACAGGAGGGGAACATTGTGTCCCCGAATTCGGCGACACCCGCCCGCATAAAGGAGAACATCGACATCTTCGACTTCGAACTCGACGCGGAGGATCTCGCCGCGATCGCCGATCCGGACACCGGAGAACAGACGGTCCATCAGCTACCGGAGGAATTCAGCTGGTGACCGGAAGTCGCGGACCATCACGCTGTACCAGGAATCAGCCGAGCTACGACCACGCATCCCCGAGCCGACGTCGAAGCACGGCGCCGTAGGAGCCGTGACTCAGCCGGAACCGCATGGCATCGGTGCCGTCCGCCCGAATGTGCTCGATGAGCAGGGACCTCAACGGCTCCGGCACTTCTCCACCCTGTGCCCGGGTCCACTCAGGACCGGCAAACAGGTCGGCGGCGCCGTCGAGCTGGACCGGACTCAGAGGGGACGCGGCACACGCGGCGAAGACGAGACGGGGTTCCTCGGCCAGAAGCTGGCGGCGCACTGCCAGGTCGTACCACATCAGCCCACCGGCCGTCCTGCGGGCGGACGTTCCAGCCCAGGCCAGCAGGAGCCGAATCCGTTCGACGCTGTCGGGATAGTGCTGCCGGGTAAGGGCTTCAAGCCGCTCACGAGCGTTCGCCAGGTGACATGACCAGGCTTCATGGTCCCGCCTGAGCGGGCGGGCTACATCCGCCGCGGCCTGGGCCAGGCCCTCGGGCGCGGCCCGTATCCAGCGCAGCCGGCGCCGCTCCGCCTCGGCCTCTTCCTCGTCCAGTTCCTCCCGCGCTTCTCGCGATCCGGTCAGCCCCCGCTCCGCCAGCCAGGCAGTGAGCGCCGGTCCGTCCTGCAGTTCGGCGTCGTAGTCACCAATGCCGCGCAGACCGGACTGGTGGTGCAGCGTCCAGCGGGCGACCGGATCGCCCTGCGTGCCGTACACCGTGATCGTCGGCCATCCATCGCACAGGCACGTGTCACCGGCGCCGCCGTCGACGATGGCCAGGCGCCGCGCCAGTTCGGCGGTCTCGGCACCGGTCACGGTCAAACGCGGCAAGTCGGCTGAGTCGGCCTCGTCAGGCGATGCCTCGACGATGACGACCCTCGCGGCGCGCTCCAGCACCGCGCGCAACCGAGCCGTTGTCGGCCGGTCCTCGTCCCTGTTCTCGCGATCTTCGATGTTCACTGCGGTGACGATACGGCAGCTCACTCACGGGCGGTGGGCACCGGACTCGGAGCTGAGCATGCGGTTGGCCAGGCGGGCCATGTCCAGCGCTCAGTCACAGATAGTCGGCCATGCGCAGCGATAGTCGCCCCGTTGTGGTCTTCGCCAACTCGGCTTCGGTCGCGGGCGGGCGAGGCCGGGGCGGCCCCAGCCCACCATCGACCCGCGTTCGCTACGGTGTCGGTCCATGACGGTCCTGATCATCGGCGGCAGCGGATTCCTGGGCACCGAACTGGTCCGCCAGGCCACCGCGGTGGGGCATGAGACGGCCGCGACGTTCGCTTCACGACCGGGCCGGGTGTCGGGTGTCGCCTGACATCCGCTCGACGTCCGGGACCCTGTGGGTGTCGCCGGGGTGATCGCCGATGTGGCCCCCTCAGCCGTTATCAACGCGTCGAGCGGCAGGTCCGACTGGTCGGTCACCGCCGACGGCGCGGTCCGCGTGGCGCTTCCGGGCCGACCGCCCTCGTACTTCGGGTAGAGCACCTCGAAGCCGTCGGCATTGAAGTTGTGGATCACATCCCGCGCGCGGTCCGCGCTGGTGAATGCGACCTCGGCGATCTTCACCACCGGCATGCCCTGCGCGTACGGCAGCACCATCTGCGCCCGCCGCCAGGTCACCGCCGACCCAGTACCCCTGCGGATGATCCGCAGCAGACGCCTGCCCTCGTCGTCCTCGATCTCGCGGACGCGTACTCGTTCTGCCACCCGCCCAGCCTGGCGACACCTCACCGCCCGGACCAGCGTCCAAATGGCGCGTCATGTCACAACAGGGGGTCGGCGCTCGCGTCACTATGCGTTGGGGTCACGCAGGCCGACTGCGTCATGCCGCCAGAACGGCTCTGCGTAGACCAGCGTCCCCGTCATCCATGGCTCATGCTCCGGGAACCTGATGACCTGGAAGGCACCGTCCGGGATACGCAGGGATGGCTTTCGGAAGCCCAGGCCACCACCGGGCACGAAGCCGAAACGCGAGTAATAGCCCGGATCACCCTCCAGGAAGACGAGGGGAACAGCCCGCTCGGCGAGGACCCCCAGTCCGTGTCGGACCAGGGCCGAGCCGATACCCCGCTTATGGAGCTCAGGCATCACTGCCAGCGGACTGAGGACTTGCACGTCGACCAGCCGGCGAGGGGCATCGAGAAGACTGCGGGTGAACATGACATGCCCGACGACCTGCCTGTCCTGCTCGGCGACCAGCGAGAGACCGTCCTCAGGTGTGATGGTGTCCCGCAGGGTATCGACCAGGTCGGCCACGACAAGGCCATGGTCACCGAACGCCTGCAGGTGAACATCCCGCACGGCCTGTCTGTCGCTCGGAAGTTCTTCGCGAAGATCCATGCCCCGGAGGGTAAAGGCCCCTCCGGGTGGCTTGCACACGGTTTTGGAGCCGGAAGGACCCGCGGCCGGTGACCGCTCAGTTGCACATCGGTCGGCATCCGAACCGAACGTCGCTCCGACGGGGCAAAGGTTCGCTGATGCGGCACCGGCTCTGAAGCGGCAGACCGATCAGGAACGCGGGCGCCGCAACCGGCCGCCGCGGCCTGACTGGTTCATCGAACTCGGCATCGGGATCGGCATCCCGTCCACCGCACTCCGCACCAGCGGCTGCTACGCCGCGGGCAAGCGGCACCGCACCGTCGACGGAGGCGAAGCCCGCCATGTCTTGGCCGCAGGCCTGCGTGCCTGCACCCGCTGCCGCCCCGACCAGCACCTCGACATCCTGGACTGGAGCCCGATGGCCACTCCGTCCCCGCACCGCCGCGAGCGGCGTAGGGCTGGGCACCGGGGTCCGCGTGGTCTTTGTGGCCCTCCTCCCCCTCCGAGGGGTGAAGCCGTGCGGGTGGCGATGGAGCTTCGTGAGGGCGGACAGAGGAGGCGGCAATAGGGGGAGGGTCACGACGGGCGGCGTCCCCACGCGGAGATCATCGGGGCGGTGGCGAGGTCGAGGCGTCCGGTGGCGACGTTCGCCAGGTGGCAGTCGATCTCCTCGTCCGTGGCAAGTCCTTCCGTCACCAGACGGCGGCGGATCTGCCGCACAGTCGCGGCCTCGAGGACGGCGCATGCCGGCGAGGTGATCGGGAAGTACGCATCGGCCTGAACGTCGTCCAGACCGGCCTCACGCAGCAGCCTGGGCAGGGTTCGCCCGTACGCGAGGTCCGCGCCGCGGGCTGCCATCAAGGTTCGGAAGCCTGATCGCAATCGGTTGGCGAGCCGCTGTTCGGGACCCGACTCGTCCGGGCACAACAGCGGCTGCAACCCCGGGTCGGCGTCCTCCAGGAGCAGCCAGCCGCCGGGCCGCAGTGCCTGGACCATCCGGCGCAGCGCCTCGGTGCGGTCGGTGACGTGTACCAGGACCAGTCGGGCATGGACGAGGTCGAAGCCCCCGGACGGCGGCGGTTCGGCCGCCACGTCGTGGCGCATCACTTCGATCACGCCTCCAGCGATGCCCCGGGTCCAGGACACGTCGATATCGGTGGCAATCACCGTTCCCGCGGGGCCGACTCGCTCGGCCAGCCCGATGGGTACGGACGGACCACCGGCACCGACTTCCCAGCACCGCATGCCGGCAGCGATCCCGAGCCGGTCGACATGCCGGAATGTCACCGGATCGAACAACTCGCTGAGGGCGTCGAATCGGATCCCCGCCTCCG
This sequence comes from Streptomyces ipomoeae 91-03, assembly GCF_000317595.1. Taxonomy (GTDB): domain Bacteria; phylum Actinomycetota; class Actinomycetes; order Streptomycetales; family Streptomycetaceae; genus Streptomyces; species Streptomyces ipomoeae. The sequence goes on from NZ_AEJC01000671.1 coordinate 11,774, forward strand.
ATTGCTGGTTGTCCAGCAAGTAGCCCTGATCCGTGTCGTGCTCAGCCATGTGGCGATTCTGGCAGAGGGGGCGGACCCAGCGCTCAGCTCGACCAACTCAAGCAGGGACCAGTCAACCGATCGACGAGGGGGCGAGGGTGACCGAGCTCTGGGCGGGAAGGGGTGCCGGCAAGGTTGCCGCTTTCGTGTGGCAGGTTGCCTCTCATGACGCCGTAGGCATCCGTCGGTTTGGCGGGACAGCCCGTCAGCTCGGCGGGGCAGACTGCACACATGCGACTCCCCGCTGAAGCCGTTGCCGCCACCGTACTGATCGAAGTCGTGAGGATCTCCGCCCTCCCGACCGAGTCGGGCGCCCCATACCCCGGCGAGGTGGTCACTCACTGGGCTGGGAGCGAGGCCGCCGACGCCCTGACCTTGATCGAGGCCCTGCCCGGCAGCGAACAGCACCGCTGTGGCTTCTCGCCCGGCTGGAGCGTCCGGGCGTACGAGGACACCCTCGACCTGGTGTTGTTCGAGGCGGCGTTCTGCTTCAGGTGCCATGAAGTCCGCATGCATGGAACGGCTGTGCCACCCGCGCTGGCCACACAGTTCTTCGACGCGGACGCCCCACCGGCCCAGTCCCTCCTGGCCCTCTTCCGCGAGGCGGCCCTGTAGCCGCCAGGCTTCCGAGAGGGGGAGGTGCTGGGCGGGCGGGGCACGTTACGGGTGCTGCGGATCGCGATGTGGGTGTTGATCGCGGTCGCAGTGCCGGTGTGGCTGGTGCGGATCGGATACCTGACCGAGCAGCACCGCCTGCCCGAGGCGACCTCGCCCGCTGGGCGCCGCCGGTGCTGCTGCCGCCGGCCGCCGTGACCGTCGGTGTCGATCGGCTCGCTGGGCATGGTGGCCACGGCCTGGGCATGGTCGGCAGCTGATCGTCATCCCGGTCACCGCCGTGGTCGCGGCAGACAGCGTGGAGTACCCGGGCTCGTTCGCCTTGGAGAAGCTTCAAGGGCTCAGCGGTGGTAGAGCCCGACGAGGTTGCCGCTGGCGATTTCGTGTTTCTCGACGGCTTGGTGCACCTGGTCCGCGCTGGGGGCATCGGGGAGAGCGCATGGTTCGGAAAGGGCGTAGAGGCGGAAGAAGTAGCGGTGTGCCTCATCCCCGGCCGGCGGGTGTGGCCCGCCCCAGCCGGGCTCGCCGAAGCCGTTGATGCGTTCAGTGCCGCCCGGCGGACGCTGTCCCGCCTCCACGCCACCGCTGCGTGGGTCGATGCCGACCACGATCCAGTGCACAAAGGTGCCCGACGGTGCGTCGGGGTCCTCGCACAGCAGGACCAGCTCCGCGGCGTCATCCGGTACCCCGGACCAGGTCAGCGGAGGGGAGGTGTTTTCGCCCTCGCGCGCGTACCGGCGCGGGAGGAAGGAGTGGTCATTGAACGCGCTGCTTTTCAGCTCGATGCCGGCCATGGGGCTGAGGTACCCGTTGCCGCGATCGGTCAGACGGCGCTGATCGAGTGGTCGCCGGAGCACGCCCCTGGCCGGTGCGGACGAATGCCGGCGTATGCGCCCTGGGTGCGCGGGGTGTCTCGCTGGTGTCTCCAGGGGAGACCGATGGCTTTCGGCAGCACGTTGCGCTTCGTGGCGGCGGCCGGTTGAGACGCAGTGGCTGGAAGACCGTCGGCGCTTACGATCGAACCCCCATGTCTCCATGGCGGAGCGTGCCGGTGTGGTGACGTTCGGCCATCACCCGCTTCTCGTTCGCGTCCTCTTTCCTCAGGTCACGGCACCATGGGCGTCGATGTACGGGTCACCGGACGACAGCGGCGGGCTCTTACAGGCGACGGCCGCGACGACCAGCCGCAGCCGGGGCGCCCAGTCCCTGCGTGGTTGTCCGACCGCCCGAACGTCGCCGTTGAGCACGTCGTATCGACGGTTCGGCCGTCACGTCCGTCCGGCTGCGTACCCCTGCCGGCGAGATCCTGATCGCCTGGGGCCGCCGGCCTCCGGGTGGCTTCGCATCCTGTCGTCGTGACAACCGGTCTGGGCTACTCGGGATCGACGCTGAAGGCAGTGGGCTTCGCCGACGCCGACCTGTGGATGTCCTGTGGATGTCCTGGCAGCTCAGTGGCGGAGAGGCTGTTGCCGGGTCATGGCGTCGGCCAGCTGTCTGCGGGCCGCGTACAGCGCCGTGTCCAGCTGGTGGGTGCCGGTGAGCACACACAGTGTGTACGTCGCGTCCTCAAGCCGGCGTTCGGTCTCCGCGTCGGCGTCGGACGCCAGGCGCCGCTGGAGCGTCTCGCACCTCTCGACCAGCTCCCGCAGAAGTGAAGGATGCGCCATCACCATGGCGACCGCCTCCGTCCTCACCCGTTCGGACCATCCTCCTTCGCTCCACGGTCGCAGCCGCCGACGGCCGCCGCACCTTCAAGGACGACCGGTTGGGCCGGGTCGGCCACAAGGTCGTGTCGAGCCGCCGGGACGTAGGCACAGCCGATCACCTCACCTGGCGGCACGGCTGCGTTCCCACCCGGGTCGTAGGCGGGTATGACGGCCGCGTTGATGCTGCTGCCCGCCGGCTCGCAGGGGCCTGAAAGTCCGACGGATCGTCACGGGAACGGCGCATTGCGCGCTTGCTCGGGCAAGCGGCTCGTCGGGCGATCTTCGGCGATGTTGCGCAGGATGGGTTCCGGTCTGCCCGGCCAAGGCGATGGACGGACGGGCGGCCCTTCGTACGCGGCGGAGATGCCGCACCACCCCACCAGGAGAGGCTCATGGCAGCGATGACGGATGTGCTGGTACCGGCGTTGGAGGACGCCCGCGAGGCTCACGCCGCGGTCGTCGACCGGTTCCGCACCGATGTGAACAGCACACCGCCCGGCGCCCGCCGGCAGAGACTTGAACGCCACATCGCCGAGGCTGAGGACCACCTCGAGCGCATCGAGGGCCGCGTACGCGAGATACGGCCTGACCGGGGAGCGTTGTCCGCTGCCGGGCAGTTCGTGCGGTCCGCGGCCCACGGCGCCGTGCGGGTGGCCATGCTGCCCGTGGAGGTCACTGTGGCGGCCATGACGGAGATGGCGGACGGCGAGAAGCTCGCCCGTGAGCGCCGTCTGCTGAAGAACACCGAGGACGAGTACGCGGCGGCGGCCAGGGCCATGGCGGCGTGCCAGGCAGGGGAGAACATCGCCGAACAGCTCCACGACCGGGAGACCGCCGACCTGCTCCGCATGCTGCGCCGCCAGGAAGAGCAGCTGCTGGAGAGCCTGGAGGAAAACCTCACCGAGCGGGCCAGGGCGGTGGCGGCGGCCAGCAACGGCCGCCCTCCCGCCGAGGCCGAAGTCGCCGAGGGCGGCCTGCTGGACGCGGTGATGCGCACCGTACGCGCGGCTGTGAACCGGCTGCGGGCAGCCTTCCGAAGCAACACCAGGCGGGTGAGAAGCACGGCTGAGGGCGCCTGGCGGGAGATGCCCGACGCCACCCGCATGGCCGAGGGCATCCAGGGCGCCGTCACCCGCGAGCAGGACCTGCCGATCTCCGGCTTCAGCAAGCTCGGGGTCCCGGAGATCCAGCAGCGCCTGCGTGGCCTGTCCCAGAGGGAGCTGACGGTCATCGAGGGCTATGAGCGCGCGCACTCGGGCCGTCCCGGGGTGCTGAACTCCATCGAACAGCTCCGTGAGGCCGAGCCGTGGGCCGGCTACGACACCATGGACGCGGAACGCATCAGGATGCACCTGCCGGACGTCTCGGACCGCGTGGTCCGTCAGGTACTCGAGTACGAGCGGCACCACCGCCAGCGCGACACGGTGATCAATGCTGCTGAGAAGGCGCTGCGGGCTGCGTCCGAGGCCACCCACCGGGCCGAAGGGGAGGCCTCGGGCACGGCCGCCCGTAAGGAGGACCTGCCCATTCCCGGCTACGGCCAGCTCGGCATCACGGAGGTCCGCCAGCGCCTGCAGGGCCTGTCCCGTCCGGATCTCGCGGTGATCGAGGACTGGGAACGCGCGCACTCCAACCGGCAGGCGGTCCTGGACGCCATCGAGGAGGTCCGCCGCAGCAAGCCCTGAACCGTCCGCAGTACACCTACCGCCCCGGTGACCGAGGCATCGGCTGCCCGCCGGGACCGGGGCGGCAGGAGCGGGTGCGACAGGCCGACCCTGTTGGCGCAACGCCGCCGGCAGGGTCGGCCGGTGGGGCACTGGGGTGTACTGGCTCGGTCGGCACTCGGTCGCCGCGCGATCTTCAGCGCCGTCCCGCACTCTGATGTGGAGATTGCCGTCGTCTTCGCTCAAGAAGGAAGGGAAGGACCACCATGGCCAGCAATACGGAATCCGGCGACATCACCGGCACCAAGGACAAGGACTACAACCTCATCTGGTTCATCGAAGCCTGTCTGAGCAACGCCCTGCGGATGGACACCTACATCCAGGACGCGGAGCGGGACAACGACACGGAGGTCCTGGAACTGTTCCGCAAGGCCCAGGCCGACAGCCGCAAGGGAGCGGAACTCGGCAAGGAGCTCCTGCGCACCCGGCTCGGCAGCTGACTCAGGCACCCCGGGCGGCCGGGGCCGGGTCGGCGGCCTGGCCGGCGGGCGCCGGCCGTTGACGGGCGCGGGCGCGCCGGGCAGGCAAGGGCATGACGGGTACCTCTGCTCCAGCCCGGTAGGTGGTCGGTGGGGAACACGCAGGCGTGCTTGAGGGATCACCACTGCCGCTGCGCTCGGTTTCGCGACTGGCCCGGGCCGCCGGGCGCGGCCGGTAGCTCAGGTCAGGACGTGGCGAGAGGCACCGGATGGTTGCGTGCCGGTGTCACTGAGGTGGGTGGTGTTGCAGCCATGCGGACCATGTCACGGTGCCGCGACGGCCGCCGGGGCAGGTGAGTTCGCGGGCGGCCTGCCTTGCCCGACCAGGCACCGGCAGTCTCACGACCCGGCGGTTCCGGCCTCGGATTCGCTGCCACTGCGCGACGAGGTCGTCGAACGTGAGCACCTCCGGTCCGCCGAAATCCTCGCACTGCCCGCCGGGCCCGTCGGCGACACGCTCGGCCACGTACGCGGCGAAGTCGCCGGAATCCACCGGCTGGGTCTCGATGTTCATGGGCAGCGGCAGCACGGGCAGCCGAGCGGCCTTGCCCAGCATGCGGTCGGTCAACCAGTGGAACTGGGTGGCGCGCAGTACCGACCAGGGAATCTTCCCGCCGCGCACCAGTTCCTCCGCTGCGTGCTTCAGCCGCAGATACGGCAGGCGCGGCCGATCGACCCCGACGATGGAGACGTAGGCGAAGTGGTCGACTCCGGCCCTGGCGGCCTCGTCGAGCAGTCGGCGCGTGCCGTGGACGTCGACATCCGGGGGGCTGCGCCAGAAGTCGGCCGGCAGGACGTAGCCACGCCGTGCGGCCGGGGACCACGTGGCGGCGTGCACGAGGGTGCGGACTCCCGACACCGCCTCTTCGACTCCTGCCCCGGTGGCGAGGTCGCCCCGCACCCACTCCACGTCCGGGTCGGTGCCGCTGGAGCGTGCGAGCACGCGCACCTGATGGGCGGGCTTCAACAGGCCGATCAGGTCCCGGCCCAGATGTCCGGTCCCGCCCGTGACCAAAACGGTGTCCATAGGCCACACCTCCAAACCGAGCGGCTGTGATCCGACTGTCTCACCTCGCCAGTGCCACGGCATTCCCTGTCCGGGCCCTATCCGGGCTGCGTCATCACGAGGGAGGGCCGCTGTGGCGCGAGGGTCCTGTTTGCTCAACCGTGCGGTCGTCCAAGCCCTCACCACAGCTCCAGGCGAGTCGGCGCACGGCCCGAGCGGGACCCCGACCACCTTGCCGCGCGTCCTGTCCACGGCAGCCGACGCTCGCCACGGCCACCTCCGCCGGTTCCGCACGCTGGTTCGAGGGTTCACCCGCAGGGTGGGAGTATCGAAGCTTCCGGCTCCCGGAGCGCGTCTGTGAACTCGTCAGCCCGGCGTGGTCCGTGGCGGCTCGACCCAGGGCGCCCCCGCTGCGATGAGTTCCGGCCGGGTCGGGAGTCTGTTCTGGTGACCGTCGTAGAACGTCGTACGACGCTGCCCGGCACGAGACACCACGGAGGACACCATGACCACCACGCCGGACGACCCGACCACCGCGCTGCCCGGCCGCCCGCCGGTTGTTGACCTGGCCACCTGGCAGGCCGCCCGTGACGAGTTGCTGGTCCGCGAGAAGGCCCACACCCGCGAGGGCGACGCCATCGCCGCGGCCCGCCGCCGACTGCCGATGGTGGAGTTCGACGGGACGGTCGAGGTCGTCGGACCCGACGGCCCGGTCCCGTTCCTGGACCTGTTCCAGGGCCGCGACGAGCTCGTGGTCTACAAGCACATGTGGTACGACGGCGCGCCGCACCAGGGGCAGTGCGAGGGCTGCACCACCACGGCCTGGCATCTGAAAGACGCCGCCTACCTCAACGCCCGCGGCGTCTCGTTCGCCATCCTGACCACGGGTCGATGGGAGGAGGTGGCTTCCTACGTCGAGTTCATGGGCTACACCCAGCCCTGGTACTCGGTGCGCGACGCGGACGCACCCGTCGGCAGCGACATGGGTCACCTCACCTGCTACCTGCGCGACGGCGACCGCACGTTCTTCACCTACTCCACGACGGGCCGTGGCAACGAGCGGGTCAACGGGTCCCTCGGCCTGCTCGACATGACGCCCTACGGCCGGGGCGAGGCGTGGGAGGACAACCCCGAGGGCTGGCCCGAGGGGGGCAACCCGTGCTGGTCCTGGCGTTCGGACGCGGACGGGAACGCCACCTGGGGCCCGACCAGCCGCCCCGTGCCGCAGTGGACCCGCCCCGGCGCGACCCCCGTGGAGACCCTCGGCCGGCACGGCCACCACCACTGACGCACCGTCCGGGTGCACGGAACGTCCGAGTGCCAGTCGTCATGCCCTGCGGCGACGGGGAGCACCGGCGGGCGCGGGAGACAGGCCGAGCGACGCCGTCAACCACACGCCCGCCGCCACCCGGCACTCACCGCGACAGC
>NZ_AEJC01000672.1 GCF_000317595.1 Streptomyces ipomoeae 91-03
CGCCCTGCTTCGCCGTGCGTACCGCCCTACTTCGCCGCCACGTCCGTCTTCGGCTCGGCCGTCGTCGGCTCGGTCCGGCCCCCGTACGTCCGCCTGCCGCGTCGGTGGGCGATCTCGCCCAGGACGACGTCGATCACGATGAACGCGGCGAGGGGGATGCCGAGGAGCGGGACGAAGTAGCCGAGGACGGCGATGAGCGCGAGTGCGGGGACCAGGATGTGGGGCGGTACCTGCTGCCAGGCGCCGCGTGGGATCGGGCGGCCGAAGGACGAGCCGCGTCCGCGCTGCCACCACATGCGGTAGCCCCAGAGGATCAGCACGATCAGCGAGGCCGCGAGAGCCATCAGGAGAAGCTGGTTGACGAGGCCGAACAGGACGCCGGTGTGGGCGTCGATGCCCCAGCGGCTGAGCTTGGCGAGCACCGGGAAGTCGGCGAACCGGAGGGTGTCGGTGACCTCGGTGGTCGTCGGGTCCACGGCCACCGCGTCCTGCTTGGTGGGCCAGCTGCGCTGGACCTGCCGCACCACGTACACGGAGGACGCGTCGGCCGGCGGCACGATCTCCACGGGATCGCCCAGGCCCTCGGCGCGTGCGGCGGCGAGGATCTTGTCCAGGTCGCCCTCCGCGGCGCCCCCTCCCTCCGCCGCGCCGGAGCCATGGCTGCCGTGGTCGCCCGCCGCGGCGGAGATCGCCGGGGTCGCCTGGTGGAGTTCGGTGCGCAGGACGTCGATGTTCGCGCCGGCGTACGCGGACCAGGTCAGGCCCGTCGCTGAGAGGAAGAAGAACCCGGCCGCCGCCCATACGCCGACCGTGCCGTGCAGCCCCAGGGTGCGGCGGCGGCCGGTGGTCCCGCGCACCTTGCGCTGGGCCCTGCGGCGGGCGAACCACAGCACGAGGCCGCCGCCCGAGATGACCCACAGCCAGCTGGCGGCGAGTTCGCTGTAGAGGCGTCCGGTCTCGCCGAGGTGCAGGTTGGCGTGGAACTGGTCGATCCAGGTCCGCAGCGGCAGCGCCCCGGTCGACCCGTACTGTTCCAGCGCCCCGCGCACCTGTGCCGTGTACGGGTCGACGAACACCGCGAGGGTGTAGCTCTCGTCGACGCCCTCGACGCCCGACAGCAGCACCCGGGTCGTCGCGTCGTCCTCCGGCGAGGGGCGTATCGCCGAGATGGTGCCCTCGGGGTACTCCTCGCGGGCGGCGGCCACCTGTTCGGAGATCGGCAGCTTCTCGTCGCCCACCGCCGAGACGGTCGTCTCGTCGGCGTACATGAACTTCTCGATCTGGAACGAGGCGGCGTACAGCCCACCTGTCAGCGCCGCGACCAGCAGGAACGGGGCGACGAGGACACCCGCGTAGAAGTGCAGCCGCAGGACGAGGGGCCTGAGCGAGGCCCAGCCCTTCCGGGTGACCTCGGGCTTGACGGGTTTTTGGGCTTCGTCCGTCTCGGTCGAGGGGGCGATGGTCATCGGCGGGCTGCTCCGGGGTGCGGGGACGTCGTGGCGGTTCAGTAGTCGGGGCGTGGGGGCGTCGAGTTCCCGGCGATCACTGTGACGCGGGTCACAGATCGCGCTATCGGGTGTGTCGCGTCTTCGCGAGAGCCGCCTCGCATCGCGACAGCCCGCTTGGCATCCTGGCCCGATGTCTGCCGAACGTGATCGCGCCGAGTCCCGCCCGCTGAGCGACCGGGTCGAGGAGCTGCTCGCCCATGAGGGCCCGCTGCCGATCGTGGCCGCGGGCGACCCGGTGCTGCGCCGCACCGCCGAGCCCTTCGACGGCCAGTTGGACCCCGCGCTCCTGGCCCGCTTCATCGCCGCCCTGCGCGCCACCATGCACGCGGCGCCCGGCGTCGGCCTCGCCGCACCCCAGGTCGGGGTGTCCCTGCGGATCGCGGTGGTCGAGGACCCGGCGCCGGTCCCGGAGGAGGTGCGGCTGGCCCGCGGCCGGGTCCCGCAGCCGTTCCGGGTGCTGGTCAATCCGTCGTACGAGGCCGTGGGGCCGTACCGGGACGCGTTCTTCGAGGGCTGTCTGAGCGTGCCGGGCTGGCAGGCCGTGGTGGCCCGGCACGCCAAGGTCCGGCTGCGGGCCCTGGACGAGCACGGGCAGGCGGTGGACGAGGAGTTCTCCGGGTGGCCCGCCCGTATCGTCCAGCACGAGACGGACCACCTGAACGGCACTCTCTACCTCGACCGCGCCGAGTTGCGCTCCCTCTCCTCGAACCAGGCGATGGCCGAGCGCTGGAACGACCCCACCCCGGCCCGCGCCGCCCGCGACCTCGGCTTCCTGCTGCCGGAATAACCCAGTCCGCGCCGAGCCGACCCGGTCAGCCCCGGTACGCCTCCAGCAGCCGTAGCCAGACCTCGCTGATCGTCGGGTACGAGGGGACCGCGTGCCAGAGGCGGTCGATCGGGACCTCTCCGGCGACGGCGACGGTGGCGGAGTGGATGAGTTCACCGACGCCGGGGCCGACGAAGGTGACGCCGCGGACGATCTCGTGGTCGACGTCGACGACCATGCGGGCGCGGCCCCGGTAGCCGTCGGCGTAGAGGCCGGCCCCGGCCACGGACGAGAACTCGACGTCGACGGCGCGGACGTGATGGCCGGCCCGTTCCGCCTCGGCGAGGGAGAGACCGACGGCGGCGGCCTCCGGGTCGGTGAAGACGACCTGGGGGACGGCCGCGTGGTCGGCGGTGGCGGCGTGGGCTCCCCAGGGGTCGCTCTCCAGCAGCGGGACACCGGCCGCGCGGGCGGCGATGGCGGCCCCGGCGATCCGCGCCTGGTACTTGCCCTGGTGGGTGAGGAGCGCCCGGTGGTTGACGTCGCCGACCGCGTAGAGCCAGGCGCTGCCGGTCACCCGGAGGCTGTCGTCGACGGGCAGCCACGAGCCCGGTTCCAGGCCGACCGTGTCCAGGCCGAGGTCGTCGGTGCGCGGGGCGCGCCCGGTGGCGAAGAGGATCTCGTCGGCCTCCAGACGGTCGCCGGCGTCCGTGAGGACCACCACGGGCCCGTTCTCGCTCTCGCGGGACACCGCCGTCACCGACGTCCCGGTGCGGACGTCCGCGCCCGCCTCCGTGAGTGCCTCGGCGACGAGTTCCCCGGCGAAGGGCTCCATGCGGGGCAGCAGCCCCTTGCCCCGGACGAGGACGGTGACCTCGGAGCCGAGGGCCCGCCAGGCGGTGGCCATCTCGACGGCGACGACACCGCCGCCCACGACGATCAGCCGGCCGGGGACCTCCTTCGCGCTGGTGGCCTCGCGGCTCGTCCAGGGCCTGACCTGCGCGAGGCCCGGCAGGTCGGGCAGTTGGGCGCGGCTGCCGGTGGAGATCACCACGGCGTGCCGGGCGCTCAGGACGTGGCGCCCGCCGCCGGGAGCGTCCACGACGACCCTGCGCGCCCCGGCGAGCCGCCCGTGGCCGCGGTACAGGTCCGCCCCGATGCCCTCCAGCCACGCGATCTGGCCGTCGTCCTTCCAGTGGGAGGTCTCGTAGTCCCGGTGGGCGAGCACTTCGGCGGCGTCCAGCGTGCCCTGCACCAGGTGGCGCAGCCCGGGGACGCGGCGGGCGTCGGCGCGGGCGATCACGGGGCGCAGCAGGGCCTTGCTGGGCATGCACGCCCAGTACGAGCACTCGCCGCCGACCAGTTCGCTCTCCACGACCGCGGTGGACAGGCCGGCGGCCCGCGTGCGGTCGGCGACGTTCTCCCCCACGGGTCCGGCACCGAGCACCACAACGTCGTATTCCCGCGCCGCGGCTTCCTGCGTGTCTTCGGTGTGTTCCGTATCCGTCATGGGGTCAGTCTGGTTGGTGGTGTGCGTCGTGGCCACACGGGTACGTGCGCGGAATACGCCGCCGCGTGGCGGCGTTGTCGGCAGCGGCTCGCCCCGAGCACCGAGACCAGGAAGAGGGATGCACGCCATGAGCAGCAGCACCGTGGAGCTCACCAAGGAGAACTTCGACCAGACGGTCACCGAGAACGACTTCGTCCTCATCGACTTCTGGGCGTCCTGGTGCGGGCCGTGCCGTCAGTTCGCGCCGGTCTACGAGAGGGCCGCCGAGGACAACCCCGACCTCGTGTTCGGCAAGGTGGACACCGAGGCGCAGCCGGAGCTGGCCGCCGCTTTCGGTATCCAGTCGATCCCCACGCTGATGATCGTCCGTGACCAGGTGGCCGTGTTCGCCCAGCCGGGCGCGCTGCCCGAGGCCGCGCTCACCGATGTCATCGGACAGGCCCGCAAGCTGGACATGGACGAGGTCCGCAAGGCCGTCGCCGAACAGCAGGCGCAGGCCGAGCAGAACGGTCAGTGAGACGGTCGGTCAGAACGGTCGGTGAGCGCTCGGTGAGCCGACGGCCGAGTCGGTACCGGGCGGCGCCTGAGGACGTCGGTACGGGCGGGACCTTGAGGACAGAGCCCTCCGTCAGCTCGATTCCCGGTGGACGATCCGTTCGCCGAGCACGTCGTGGGTCGCGGGGAGGGTGCCGGGGTCGCGTACCGCGCGGTCGACCAGCTCGGCGAGGTCACGGCCGGCCGGCAGTTCGAGGTGGACGGTGCTCAGGCGGGGCCGCAGCAGCCGGCCGAGCATGAGGTCGTCGGCGCCGACGACGGCCGTCTCGTCGGGGATGCCGATGCCCTCGTCCTGCAGGGCCCGCATCAGCAGCATCGCGTACTCGTCGTTGTACGCGAACACGGCGTCCAGGCCCAGGTCGCGCCAGCGCGCGGCGAGTTGTGCCGCGTCGGCCTCGTCGTACGAGAGCGGCAGCTCGGTGACGGTCGCCTCCGTGCCCTGCACCGCGCGCCGTACGCCCGCGAGTCGGGGCCGGGAGTAGAGCCCGAGACCCGGTTCCTGGGGCACCACGACGCCGATCCGGCGGCGCCCGCGCTCGACCAGATGCCGGCCGGCGCTGTGGCCGACGCGCGCGTGGTCCAGGACCAGGACGTGGGCGCCCTCGACGGGTTCGGGGCTGAGGGTGACGACGGCGCGTGCCCCGGCGCGCTTGAGGATGGCCACGCCCTGCGCGCCGAGCCCCTCACCGGGCACGATCACCGCGACCGGGCGCAGCTCCGCCCAGGCACGGGCGGCCTCGTCACCGCGCAGGCCGACGCCGCCGAACTGCACGACGGTGTAGTCGAGGCGGCTGAGGGCCCACTGGAGGTCGTTGAAGAACTGGCTGTACAGCGGGCCGATCGGCACCTTCGGAGTCGGCATCAGCACCATGCGGCTGTGCCCCGCCCGCAGACTGCGGGCCGCCGCGTGCGGCACATATCCGAGTTCCTTCGCGGCCTCATGGACCCGGCGGCGCGTGGGCTCGCTGATACGGACGGCGCTGGTGTTGTTGAGCACGTAACTGACCGTCGCACGCGAGACGCCCGCCAGACGGGCCACATCGGCGCTGGTGGGAACGGATCGTGGCAGGGGCGACGGCGGGGCGGGCTCTTTCGGTATCTGCACCATGAGGAGGGCATCCTTGCAGAAGCGGTGAACGGCGTTCCGGCCGGGGACCTCCGGCCACACGATGGCTCGGGTCCGGGCCACCGATCTTTGTGGCTGGGAAGTTTGGCGAATCCGTTCGAAACCTGTGCATGCCGCCAACCATTTCGCGCCATTTCTGCGAGGGTGGATCGATGGCGACCCTTTACAGAAAGCTGCTCAGGTTTTTGCCCCGGTTGGGCCTGCAGGTGACGGACCTCGGACCGGGCACCGCCGCGGTCTCCCGACGCGGCGCACGCACTGCGATTCCGCTGACGACGGGGGCCGACCTACTGGTCAGAACCATGGACCGGTACGTCGTGTCCCGTCCGGCCAAGGACATGTGGCTGGTCCTCGGGGCACGGTCCCCCGCGTTCCCGCGCCCTTCCGGCACCGCACGGCCGTCCGACGACTGGAAAGCCGTCCGGCTCGGCGACAGCGGCGCATATCTGCTGGTGAACAAGGATGCGGCGGCCGACGAGCGGCGAACACAGCTGGCGGCGGCCGAGTATCTGTGCGCCCAGCACGTGGCCGCGATGCTCGAAACGTATGGCGTGAACTGTGTGTTCGATGTGGGTGCGAACGCCGGCCAATACGGCCGACGGCTGCGCAGTCATGGCTACACCGGCCGCATCGTGTCCTTCGAGCCCACCGAGGAGGCCTTCGCCCGGCTCCAACGGACCGCGGAGAACGACCCGGACTGGCAGGTGCACCGGATGGGGCTGGGTCGCGAGGACACCGTCGCGGAGATCCACACCGGCTGGAACTCCATGAACTCCCTTCTCTCGCCGAGCGACTACGGCCGCGACCGCTACCGACGGTTCGCCCGCACCCGCACCGAACAGATCGAGATCCGCAGGCTCGACGGACTCCTGGACCGTGCCTTCGACGGCATCGCGTTCCCCCGGCCGTACCTCAAGATGGACACCCAGGGCTACGACCTGGAAGTCTTCGCCGGCGCCGGGAAACACGTCGACGACTTCGTGGGCCTGCAGTCGGAGGTCGCCGCGCTACAGCTGTACGAGGGCAGCCCGACGATGGGCGAGGCGCTCGCCGAGTACGAGGCGAGCGGTTTCCGGATCACCGGGATGTACCCCGTCACGCGCGATCCGGCGACGGGGCACGTCGTCGAGTTCGACTGCGTGATGATGCGCGGGGACGCGGTCGGCTGAGTACGGGGTTCCGCGGTCGGCCGGGTACAGGGCACCGCGGTCGGGTGGCCACTTGCGCCGTTCGGCGGTCACGGGGCCACCCGCGCGGTTCTCCGGTGATCGGGCGGCCACCTGCCTGGTTCCTCGCGGTGGGGCCACCCGCCAGTCGGCGGGCAACCGCCGCCGTACGACGGCCTCCTCGCGCCGTGTCGACGCGCTCATCATCGCCGTACGCAGCGTTCCCGCCGTACGCGTCGTCGGCACGGTACCCGCACGAGGAGAAGCCCATGAGCATGATCCCGCCCCCGTTCGATCCGGAGCTCGCGGCCGTTTTGGAGATGGTCAAGGAGGTGCTCCCGCAGGAGCTGACCCCGGACCACATACCGGCTCTCCGTCAGGGGACGGGCGTCGAGATGCTCGCACAGCTGGACCTGACCATGGGCGGGGCATTCGAGGTCGAGGACCGGGCGGTGCCGGGGCCCGCGGGAGCGCCCGACATCTCGCTGCTCATCTGCCGTCCGACCGCCCCCTCGACGCCCGGTCCGCTGCCGGTGATCTACTACATCCACGGCGGCGGCATGATCATCGGCAACAACCGGGTCGGGGTGGACTCGGCCCAGGCCTGGGCGCGGGAGGTGGGCGCCGTCGTGGTGTCCGTGGAGTACCGGCTGGCGCCCGAGCATCCGCATCCGGCGCCCGTCGAGGACGTCTACGCCGGGCTGGTGTGGACGGCGGAGCACGCCGAGGAGATCGGGGGCGACGCCGAGCGGATCGTGATCGCGGGGGCCAGCGCGGGTGGTGGGCTGGCCGCCGCGCTGGCGCTGCTCACGCGGGACCGCAAGGGGCCGCGGCCGATCGGGCAGATGCTGCAGTGCCCGATGCTCGACGACCGCAACGACACGCCGTCCGCGCACCAGATGGCGGGGCTCGGCATCTGGGACCGCAAGGCCAACGAGACCGGCTGGACCGCGCTGCTCGGGGAGCGGCGGGGTGGTCCGGGCGTGTCCGAGTACGCCGCGCCGGCGCGGGCGGAGGATCTGTCGGGGTTGCCGCCGGCCTTTCTCGACGTGGGCTCCGCGGAGACCTTCCGTGACGAGGTCGTCGGCTACGCGTCTCGGTTGTGGCAGGCCGGTGGGGTGGCGGAGCTGCATGTGTGGCCGGGGGGCTTTCATGGGTTCGATGGGCTCGCTCCGCAGGCGAGGCTGTCTCAGGAGAGCCGGGGTGCGCATGTGCGGTGGTTGCGGCGGGTGCTTGGGGAGTGAGTGGGGGGTCTCGCCCCCGCCGCCCCTACCCGTCCCTCCCCCACCCAGGGGCTGCGCCCCTTCAACCCCCGCCTTCTAGCTCGGTCCGGGCGGTTTGTTGGCGGGTGCGGGTGGGTGGGGGCTGGTCGCGCCCGCGCGGCGGAGCCGCACCGCACCGAGTTGCTGGGCGTCCGGTCTCGTTCATGCCGCACCATGGGCGTATGAAAGAGCTGGCGGGGCGGTTGACCGCGGTGGATCCGGATGCTGGGGCCGCTGTTCGGGTTATCGCCTATTTCGACGCGTTGGCCGAGTCGCGGGCCGGGCTCGAGGCGTTGGTGCGGGGGGCGGCCGTGCTCGCCGGGTGCCCCGCGCGGCTCGTCGACACCGAGCGGCGCGTACACGTGCGGGTGGAGCCGGACGGGGAGCGGCGGGACAGCGATCTGCCGCCGGACCCGGCCTGGCCGTCCGCCGCGCTGGTGCCGGACGGTGTCCCCGCGCTGTTTCTGGAGCGGCCCGGCACGGTCGAGCCGAGCGTCGTGGACGCGGTGATCCTGGAGCGGGCCGCGTCCGCCCTCCGGGTGGTGCTGGACCGGACCCGCGGCCGTGCGCCCGTCTCCCCCGCCGACGACCCGGCGCTCGTGGAGACCGTCCTCGACCCCACCGCCGGCGAACAGGCCCGGCTGCACGCGGCCCGTCTCCTTGGCCTGGACCCAGACGCCCCCACCACCCGCGCCCGCGCGCTCGCCCCGCTCAGCGGCCGACCCCGGATCCTGGCGGTACGGCAGGACGGCGGCCCCGTCGAGGCCGGGCTTCCCGCCGGGCGGGTCGGCGTCGGACCCGCCGTGCCCGTGCTCGGTCTGCCCGGCTCCTGGGAGGCGGCGCGGACCGCGCTGCGGTTCACCGCCGAGGGCACCGCGCAGGACCCGGGCGAGCGAGTGGTCCACGCCGACGACCTCGGCGGGCTCGCCCTGCTCGCCGAACTGGTCCCGCCCGGGGCCGAACCATCGTCGGACGTACGGGACTTGGAGGCTGCCGTCGCGAGCGCTCCCTGGATGCTCGTCACCCTCCACGCCGTCGCGTACACCGCGAGCCTCCGGGCGGCGGCCACCGAGATCAACGTCCACCACTCGACCCTCCAGGACCGTCTGGCCCAGGCGGAGGCCCTCCTCGGCTGGCCCCTGCGCACCCCCCGGGGCGGCTGCGCCTGCATCTGGCCCTGACCATGCGGCACCTGGCACGCGGGGGGCCGGCTTCGGGCGTCGCTTCGCGGCATCGGACCTGGTTATGGGTTCCGGACGGCGGTGGGGCGGCTCCGGCACACGAGGAGGGGGAGCGGTCGCCGCTTCCGTCGCCTTCGCTCCGGGGCGAACCGCCGTGTCCGCCTGCGGGTTCTCCCCGACCGCGGCATGGCATCCGCACAGACGTTACCGTTCGGTAGCCGATCTGCTTCAGGAGGTGTTCCCCATGGCTGCCGACCGTGCGCCGGGTCTGGTGGAGTGTGCTCGTGCGTTGGCTGCGGGGGAGGTGACGTCCCGGGCGCTGGTGGAGCAGGCGCTCACGCGGATCGAGGCGAGTCAGACGACGGTCAACGCCTTTCGGCGGGTGCGCGCGGAGGCGGCGCTGGTGGAGGCCGACGCGGCGGACGAGGAGTTGGCGGCGGGCGGACGGCGGCCGTTGCTCGGGGTTCCGGTGGCCGTGAAGGACGACATGGACGTGGCGGGCGAGCCGACGGCGTTCGGTTGCCGGGGTGAGTTCCCTGCGCTGCCGGAGGACGGCGAGGCGGTACGGCGGCTGCGCGCGGCCGGGGCGATCGTCGTCGGCAAGACCAACACCTGCGAGCTGGGGCAGTGGCCGTTCACGGAGGGCCCTGCGTTCGGCGCCACCCGTAACCCGTGGCACCCGGACCACACCCCCGGCGGCTCCTCCGGCGGTTCGGCGGCGGCCGTCGCGGCGGGGCTGGTACCGGCCGCGCTGGGCTCCGACGGGGCGGGCTCGGTGCGCATCCCGGCGTCGTGGACGCATCTCGTCGGCATCAAGCCGCAGCGCGGTCGTATCTCCACCTGGCCGCGCCCGGAGTCCTTCCAGGGCATCACCGTCAACGGCACCCTCGCCCGTACCGTCGCCGACGCGGCCCTTCTGCTGGACGCCGCGAGCGGCAACCACGAGGGCGACCTGCACCGGCCGACCGCCATCAAGGCGACCGAGGCCGTGGGGCGCGATCCCGGCCGGCTGCGGATCGCGCTGTCCCTGAGGCCGCCGTTCACGGCGCTGCCCGCGCGGCTCGACCCCCGCGTACGGGAACGGGTCCGCGCGGTCGCGGAGCGGCTGGCCGCGCTGGGGCACGTGGTGGAGGAGGCGGAGCCGCGTTATGGGCAGATCGGGCTGACGTTCGTCCCGCGTGCCACCGCCGGAATCGCCGAATGGGTCGGCGAGATCACCCGGCAGGACCTCCTCGACCGGCGCACCCGTGACACCGCCCGCCTCGGCCGACTGCTCGGCGGGGCGCCGCTGCGGCTGGCCCGCCGCGCCGAGGCCACGCTCCACCGGCGGATCGGCGCGCTCTTCGAGTCGTACGACATCCTGCTGGCGCCGACGACCGCCACTCCCCCGCCCCGCGTCGGCTCCATGCTCGACCTCGGCCAACTCGGCACCGACCGCGCGATGATCGCCGCCTGCCCTTACGCCTGGCCGTGGAACGTGCTCGGCTGGCCCGGGGTGAACGTACCGGCCGGGTTCGTCGACGAAGGGCTGCCGGTGGGCGCGCAGTTGCTCGGTCCGGCCGACAGCGAGCCTCTGCTGCTGTCGCTGGCCGCCCAGTTGGAGGCCGACCAGCGCTGGCACGAGCTGTGGCCGCCGCAGCCGCCGCCCGGCGCCGGTGACCTGTTCGGTCCGTCCCCTGTGCCCCGTACTCTGTGACCATGGACGAAGCGTCGATGGTCGGGCTGTTGGGACGGGTGACCGGTGTGGTCGGTCCCGGGCTCGTCGGCGAGGTGATCATCCGGGTACGCGGCGGCGCCGAGCACTTCCTGGCGTACCCCGCCGCCGCGAAGGACCGGATCGAGCCGGGGACGCTCGTGATGGTGATGGAGTACCTGCCGCCGCGCACGGTGTACGTGTCTGCGGCTTACGACAGCTGACGTACGGCAGTTGACAGGTCGTCAGGTGGCGGCGAGCGGCCCTGCGGG
>NZ_AEJC01000673.1 GCF_000317595.1 Streptomyces ipomoeae 91-03
TGCGTGCACTGCCTCGGACATTCGTTCCCGGAGTGCCCCCAGATGTGGTCAGTCGTGCGGGACGACGGCCACGGGGCAGCCGACGTGGTGCAGCACAGCGTGGGTGACGGGGCCGATGTGGTCGCCCAGACTGGTGTTCCGCTTCCGGCGGCCCACGACCAGGGAGGCCCCGCTCGACGCGCGCACGACTTCGGCGGTGACCCGGCCCTCCGCCACGGTCTCGACGACAGGGACCTCGGGGAACTTCTCGCACCACGGGCGCAGCGTCGCGACCACGGTGCGTTCCTGTGCGGCGAGGACATCCGGTCCGGGCGGTGGGTGCGGTCGGCCGTCCTCCGTGTGCCACACGGCCCCATCGGGGGCCCATCGGTCCTGGCCTGACGGCCACCCCTGTTCGGCTGCGGACCGTCGACGGACTGCCGACCCTTCGCTCAATGAGGCACGGCGGTCTTGTCGGGCCGACGAGGCGTCTCGGTCGTCCGTGTCATCGGTGACCGGCCTTGGGCGCGGCGACGCCGTGCCCGCACCACAAGCGCGTCGAGCACGGTGCTCACCACGAAGGTGATCACCACGGAGGCCGCCAGAAGGACCGCGGACAGCCTCCAGAACGCTGGAGTCAATGACGTACCCACGCTGTTCACCCTCGTCCCGCTGCGGGGAAGTCCCCCGTCCTCGGGGAAGCCCCCCATCCTCAGCGAACACCGCACGCGCCTTCGACACAGGACGCCGAAGGGCTTTCATCGGGTGCTGAGTGGCCCGGCTTGAGGGCCCAGTGGCCCATGGCCCGGGGCACGAGGCGGGAACACACTGGAGTCGTAGGTCCCTACGCCCTTTCTGGAGGCACGTCATGAACGCTCCTCTCACGGCCACCATGCTGCGGGCGCTGCCCGCCGAGCACCGGGACCGGCTCATGCAGCTCCCCCGCGAGGTTTCGTTCGCCCAAGGGACGCGGATCTTCGAGGAGGGCGGACACGCCGACCGCTTCTGGATCATCCGTACCGGCACGATCGAACTCGACATGCACGTGCCGGGTCGTAAGGCAGCCGTCATCGAGTCCCTCGGACGCGACGAACTGGTCGGCTGGTCGTGGCTGTTCGCCCCGCACTCCTGGCACATGGGTGCCGAGGCCGTGACCCCGGTGCGGGCGTACGAGTTCGATGCCGCCGCCGTCCGCTCGATGTGCCAGGACGACCCCGACCTGGGACAGGCGGTCGCGATGTGGGTGGGTGACGTGCTCGCCCACCGGCTGCGCTCGGCCCGTACCCGGTTGCTGGACCTGTACGCCCCGTACGGCAGCGGCAACCTCCGGTGATCCAGTCATGAACCCGAGACAACCAGTGAGGCGTCATGGACGGCGTCCCTCACATCGTGAGCGACGTGATGACCCAGACGGTCGTCGCTTCCCCCGTCGTCGACACCTGAGCTCCCCGCCCTGTCCCGAAACACCCCGTGCCGCACAGTGGCTGTCGGTGACACTCACGTGCGTCAGGTTGACGCCGCCCCGCCCCCTAATCTGGCGGCCTGCATGCGTCTCGCGGCGGTGACCGCATCGCCCTCCGCCGTCCAGTCCTTCGGCCGGCATCCCTGGAAGACGCGCTCGACCGGCGCCCACCCGACATGGCTGGGCGCGTCCCAGGCGGGAGGGCCCGCGAGGTTCTCCATCACCGGATACGGGTCGATCCGGACGCGGTCCCAGGCGTGGATGACCAGGCCGTCGCCGACACACAGCCCCACATGTCCCCGGTTCTGCCGCCGGCCGAGCATCTCGCCGCGGCAGTCGTAGAAGACGAACGAGCCCACCGGGGGCTCCCCAGTGTTGTCCTTCACCCGGTAGAGCTCGGCGGATTCGCCGGCGTAGTCGCCGCCGGAGATCTCCACCCGGTTGGGGCGTTCGTAGGCGTCCTCGACGAAGGCCAGGCATCGGGAGGTGTAGGCGGTCGATCCCAGATGTCCCCGCGCCCAGGCGATGGCGTTCTCCGTGCGGACGTGCCAGTCGTACTCCACGGGCTCCCCATTGGTCAGTCGGATGAGTGGTCTCGGAGACCAGTGCGGCACGACCGGCCCGCACGACTGGTTTTCATGAGCCCACCTCGTCGGTCCGGTCGCCGGAGAGACCGTCCGCCGGCGTTGCCGATTCCCAGTCCTTGACCGGTCGGACGTCCGGGCGTGCTGCTGCCCGCCGAGTCCGCTCGCCCTCGGGGCCGTAGCCGAAGCGGATCAGCAACTGCGGATGGCACCGCCTTGTCCCAGGGGCGCGCATCGTCTCCCGGAGGTCCGGCCACTCCATCGAGCCGGTCCACAGCAAGGCACCGGAATTCCGTACGGGCTCGATACGGGCTCGATCCGGGCGGGGTGATCCAGGCCCGGCTCTCTGCCGTGCGCGCCCTCGATCCGGGCGGCGGCGGCTATTTCGGCGGCGGCTATTTCGGCGACGGTCGGCTCCGGCATCGGGCGGCCGGTGAAGGGCAGTCGGCTGGTGCGGCGCCGGGCGCCGGCCGCGTCGAGCGCGCGACAGTCCCGAGGGGCGTCGGCGGTTGCGGTCACCTGCACGGTGGCCCAGGTGGGCGGCGGCGACACGGAGATTGAAGACTGCGGGGCGCCGGCCGACAGGTGCAGGGCGCGCAGGTCGGGGTCGGCGAGCTGCAGGGCCCGGCTGCGGTCGGCGTGGACCTCGATGGACCGGGTGGCCGGGTGCATGCCGAAGCGCCAGGGCTGAGTGTGGTGGATCGTGGGGGTGCCCCGCGGATGGCCGGGAAGAAGCAGCGGACCGGCGGCAAGCTGCGAACGCCGGAGGTTCCGGCCGGTTCGCAGGTATGAACCGCCGGTATGGGGTAGCCGGTAGGAGATGCCCCTTCCAGGCATCCTCGGCCCTCGCCGTGGGGCAATGACACTGTGCCGGAGCCGACCATGGCCCTGTTGATCTACGACCTCGACGGCCACCGGATCGTGGAGGTGAACGAGGTCGTCGATATCGCCAATGCCGACCAGTTCGCGGGCGAACTCGCCACCCTGATCAGGGAGAGCCCCGAACGGACGGTCATCGTGGACCTCGGCTGCCCGCTCCTGACCACGGCCGGCGTCATCTTCCTCGAACGCGCGCACGCGGTGGCGGCGCGATGCGGCCGGGTTCTGCGGGTCACGGCAGGCCACCGCATCAGCCGCAAGGTGCTCCGCATCACCGGAGCCGATCACCTGCTCGACGTGCACCCCGATCTCCTGACCGCGCTGGACGCCACCTGACCACCCCGTCGCGCTCCGCCCCTGTGGGCCACGGGCCGGGACGCTCGGCCCGCAGCCAGGGACAGGCGGCCCTCGCCGGCTCCTCGGCGACGGAGGCGGGTGCAGGGCACACGGGGAGCCGCGCCCACCCCGGTGGCTCCCCGAACGAGTGAGGAGCCGCGATGCGGACCCGGGAGATCGCCACCACCGCGCTGGAGACGATGCCGGCCGCAGCGGTGGCGGGTCAGTCGTGGGGAACGACCGCGACAGGTGCGGCGGAGTGGTGGAGCACCGCGTTGGTCACCGGGCCGATGTGCGGGCCGAGCAAGGCATGGCGACTCTTACGGCCGACGACGACCAGCGAGGCGTTTCGGGAGGCGTCGGCCAGATGCGAGCCCGCCTGGCCGACCACGGCTTCGTCGGCCACCTCGACGTCGGGGAACTTCTCCCGCCACGGGCGCAGTGTGTCGATCAGCATCACTCGTAGCAGCTCGGGCGGTTCGCTCCCGGGCCGCTCCTCCGGGGCGCCTGCGACGTCGACCGGGTATGCGGGCCGACTACAGCCGTGGACGACGCGCAAGTCGGCGCCGCGGCGAGACGCGGCGCCGAAGGCGAACCCGAGGACGGCGTCGTGGGGGTTGTTCAGATCGAGGCCGAGTACGATCTCGCGGTATGGCGCGGTCTCGGAGGCATCCGCACCGTGCTGGGCCGTGACGCCGGCGCTGGGGCGTACCAGGACCACCGGCCGCTCCACCCGGGCCACCACGGCCGAGGACACGGAGCCGAGCAGGAAGCCGGCCGCCGGCCCCAGTCCCCGCGATCCGAGCACCAGCAGCTCGCCCTCCTCGGCGGCGGCCCGCAGCACCCTCGCGGGCTGCCCGTCGACCTGCTCGGCGGTAATCCGCAGGCCTGGATGACGGTGCCTGAGGGCTGCGGCGACCTCGCGCAACATACGCGCGGAGAGGTCGGCGCCTGGCGCCGGTACGGCCTCCCCAGCGAACGGCACGTAGGCGTGCGGCTGCTGCTCACCGGCGTGCACCACTCGCAGTACGGCCGCACGGAGCACGGCTTCACGGGCAGCCCAATCGGCCGCGGCAAGGCTCTCGGGGGAGCCGTCGACGGCGACGGTGACGGTGACGGTATGGGACATCGGTGGGCCTCCTTCAGGGCGTGGTCCCACTCTTGTG
>NZ_AEJC01000674.1 GCF_000317595.1 Streptomyces ipomoeae 91-03
ACGGCACGTTCGTGCGGGAGGCACCGGAGAATTTCAGTGTCCACTGAGCGGTCGCCTGCTTGATCGGCTTCGGGAGCGGCACGGGCTGCGACTGTGCCGCAGATGCCGGCACTTGCGATACCACTGTCGCGACCATGAGCGTCCCGAGGACACTCGCGATGGCACGACGTGACATTGCTCTGGACATGTTGCACTCCTCGCGAAATCGAGAGGGTTTCCGAATCGGCGGTGATGTCGAATTCGTTGACTACCACCGCTCGTTGTTCGAAGCATGGACCTTCCTGGGGATCCCCCCGGACCCAGTCCGGGGGAGGGTCAGTAGCCCCGCTGGCTCGCGTAGAAGACCAGCCGGTACTTTCCGATCTGCACCTCGTCACCGTTGTGCAGGGCGACCTGGTCGATCCGCTCACGGTTGACGTATGTGCCGTTCAGACTGCCGACGTCGGCGACCGTGAACGAGCCGTCCTGGCCGCGGCAGAACTCCACGTGACGGCGCGACACGGTCACGTCGTCCAGGAAGATGTCGCTCTGCGGGTGGCGGCCGGCCGTGGTCAGGTCGCTGTCCAGCAGGAAGCGACTACCCGCGTTCGGGCCGCGGCGCACGACCAGGAGCGCCGAGCCGAGCGGGAGCGCGTCGACGGCGGCCTGCGCCTCGGGAGAGAGCGCGGGCAGCTGGGTCTGGCCGGTGACCTCGGAGTCGTAGGCCTCCAGGCCGGAAATGGAGATCGTCGAGGTCGTCTCGGACGGACGCTCGGCGACCGCGCCGGCCCGCAGCGGCGCACCGCAATTCGAGCAGAAGCGGCTGTTCTCCGCGTTGCGGTTACCGCACCTCGTACACACCAGGGCCGACATCGACGGATCCTCCTGCCGCGGCTGCCCCGCCGGGGCATTGGACGCATATGGGTCGGAGCCAAACCCTCCACCCGCACCTGAGGTTGACGGTTCCCCGAAACCTATGCGGCCGGACTGGGCAGGGTCAACAGACGGCGCGCCCTGACCTCCGGAAATATCACCGCCCGGACCAGCGACCTGGTCCCGGAACAGCGGGCGCTCACCGCCCTGACCCTCAGCTTCCGAAGGCTGCACGCGATGGCGGGAGGTCGCGTGGTCGCTACCCTCTCGCGCGCTCTTGCCGAACAACTTCGCAAACAACTTCACGGGCGATTCCCCTTGACCGAAACAGACCCGCCCGTGGGGCAGGACGAACCCTGACTGAACTCACTGGCCGAGCCGGACATCCTCACAACGTCCGTTTCCACCAGACAGTTTCCACCACGCACCACCCATTCGGTGCGCCGACCCCCCGCAACCTCATGCCCTCGCCGGACGGTCCCCATGCACCTGCGGTTCACTGGGAGGACGACCGAGCGTAGTCAGGCTGCTTCGCAGCCCGCAAGGCGTCCACGACGATCTTGTCCACCCGCTCCACGGTCACGGTGGCCTGCTCCTTCTCCAGTGTCTGCACCACGCCTCCCGGGATGTTCAGTGCGGGCTCAAGGTCCTGCGGATTGCCGATGACCTTGAAACGAAAGGGCTGGGTGATCTTGTTCCCGTCGACGCTGATTCCGTCGCCTGAATCGGTCAGGTAGGTACTGGCGACGACGCGTACGCCGTTCACCTGGATCGCCTCCGCGCCTGCCGCGCGCAGCTCCTGGATCGCGTCGAGCAACATGTCAGCCTCGACCGTTCCCTTCGTGTCGTTGATCGTCAGCGTGATGCCGGACCCCTGCGCGGCCACCGTGCCCGCCAGAATGCCGAGTTGTCTCTCCTTCTCGACCGTCTGCTTGCGTGCCTCCTCGGCCTGGTCCGAGCTGTTCTCCAACTCGGTGCGCTGATCTTCGAGCCCCTGCTTCTCCTCCTCCAGACGCTGCGTACGGTCATCCAGTTCATCGAGGATGCGTACGAGATCTTCCTGACGTGCCCCGCGCAGCGCGCTGTCGTCGTTGTTGGAAGCCACCTGGACGGCCAGACCGAAGCCGAGGCCGAACAGCAGGACGGCGACGATGAGTTGGGCGCGCGTGAAGCGCGGCGGCCACAGCCCCTGGGCCAGCCGCTGCCGTCCGGTGAGGCTGCTCTTGGTCTCCGGCGCGGCCTCGGAGGGTTCCTCGGCGGCTGCGGAAGGCACCTCCGCGGGGAGTTCCCGGCGCAGCCGGGTCGTCGGGGTGTCGTCCTCTCCTCCGCCCTGCCACTGGCGCGGCCTCAGCGTCTCGTCCCGCTCGTTCATCGGCCTCACGCCCGGAAGACGTGCCGGCGGATCGCCGCGGCGTTGGAGAAGATCCGGATGCCGAGAACGACCACGACACCCGTGGACAGCTGGGCGCCGACGCCCAGCTTGTCGCCCAGGAACACGATCAGGGCGGCCACGACCACGTTCGACAGGAACGACACCACGAAGACCTTGTCGTCGAAGATGCCGTCCAGCATCGCGCGCAGACCACCGAACACGGCGTCGAGGGCCGCCACGACGGCGATGGGGAGATACGGCTCGACCACCGCCGGCACCTCGGGCCGGACCAGCAGTCCGGCCACCACTCCCAGGACGAGGCCCAGTACGGCGATCACGATGTGTCCTTCTCTGTGCTCGGTTCTGCTGTACGTACGATCACACTCGGCGCGGCCGGCACCGTGATGTCGTCCTCGGTGGAGATGGCCGTCCGGATGCCGAAGTTCTCCTGCAGCGCGTGCAGGTACAGCCCGTCGGGACTGTTCTGGAACCTGGTGCCAAGCCGCTGCCCGTCCCCCACCGCGAAGACGGTGTAGGGCGGTGCGAGCGGCTTGTTGTCGACCAGTATCGCGTCGCCCGCGGCCCGGATCGCCGACAGCGCGGTGAGCCGCTGCCCGTTGATCGAGACGGCCTCGGCGCCCGACTGCCACAGCCCGTTGACGACCCGCTGCATGTCCCGGTCGCGCACCCGCCCGGTGTCGGAGAACCCGGACGTCTCGCGCGCGTCACCGTTACCACCCTGGGTGGCGTCCTTGGCATCGTTGACGACGAGCTTCACCCCGGGGCCGTGTACTTCGACGGCGCCCGACAGGATGCCCACCAGGTCGCCCTGGTCGCTGCCGCCGTCCTTGAGGGCCTCCCGCTGCCGTGCGCTCACGTCGTCACGGAGTCCGTCGACGGTCTTCTCCAACTTGTCCGCGGCGGCGGTCTCCTGCTGGATGCGGTCGATGAGCTCCTCGCGCTCCTTGGCGACCACGGGAGCGCTTATGCGCGCCTGCGCCGCACCGACCGTCACCACGAGCGCTGCGAGCACCAGGCCGGC
Source organism: Streptomyces ipomoeae 91-03 (assembly GCF_000317595.1). GTDB lineage: Bacteria > Actinomycetota > Actinomycetes > Streptomycetales > Streptomycetaceae > Streptomyces > Streptomyces ipomoeae. The sequence continues at coordinate 3,267 of NZ_AEJC01000674.1, forward strand.
CGCGAGCCCCAGCTTCGCCCGCACCGTCTTGGGCATGCCCTCGGCACCCGCGGCCTTCTTGCGGGCGGCAGCCTCGGCGTATCCGTCGTCGAGGCTGTGGTCCATGACGTTGGTGAGCAGCGACATGGAGGCGTCCGGACGCGACGGGCGCGTGGGTGTGCTCCGAACGGGGGGCTGCTGCGGCATGCCGCACATCGTCGCACGTCGCGACCGCTACCTCCGAATGGCCCCACCGGCGTGCCGGACAGGCCCCCTCGGGAGCACTTGTCCGGCACGCACGCGTGGGGGATGTTTCAGCGTCCGGCGCTGTCCACGACGGCCGACCACTCGTCGAGCAGTGCCTGCGCCGAGGCGTCGTCGGGCCCCTCGGCCCACAGATGTGTGACGGCCTCGGCCGGGTCCGGGAGGACCATCACCCACCGGCCGTCGGTCTCCACGACCCGCACACCGTCGGTGGTGTCGACAAAGCGATCCCCAGCCGCCTCCACGACCCGGCGCATCACCAGCCCCTTGACGGCCCACGGAGTCGCGAGGTCCCGCTTGAGGACGTGCGCCCGCGGAATCCGCGCGTCGATCTGGCTGAGCGTGAGCTGCGTCCGCGCCACCAACCCGATGAGCCGTACGAAGGCAGCCGTCCCGTCGAAGACGCTGCTGAACTCCGGCACGATGAACCCACCGCGCCCGTCGCCACCGAAGATGGTTGTCTCGTCCCTGCCGACCCGCGTCAGGTCGTCCGGCGATGTGGTCGTCCACTCGACCTGTGTGCCGTGGTACGCCGCGACCTGCTCGCCGATCCGCGTGGTGGTCACCGGCAGCGCCACCCGCCCGCTCCGCCGCTCCGCGGCCACCAGATCGAGCATGACCAGCAGGGCCCGGTCGTCCTCGACGATCCGCCCCTTCTCGTCGACGAGCGACAGCCGTTCACCGACGGGGTCGAACCGCACACCGAACGCGGCCCGCGACGACGCCACGATCTCGCCGAGGCGCACCAGCCCCCTCCGCCGCATGTCGGCCGTTTCGGTCGGCCTCGACTCGTCGAGACCGGGGTTGATGGTCAGCGAATCGACACCCAGCTTGCCGAGCAGACTCGGCAGCACAAGCCCCGCGCTGCCGTTGGAAGCGTCCACCACGACCTTGAGCCCCGACTCGGCGATCCCGGTCGTGTCGACGTTCCGCAGCAATGACCCGGTGTACGAGTCGAACACACTGGCCGGAAAATGCAGGTCCCCGATCTCCCCCGGGAACGCACGCCGATATTCCTGCCGCGCGAACACCCGGTCCAGCTTCCGCTGACCGGCCTGCGAGAGATCCGCACCCTGCCCGTCGAAGAACATGATGTCGACGGAGTCCGGAACACCGGGCGTGGTCCGGATCATGATCCCGCCGGCACTGCCCCGCGCGGTCTGCTGCCGAGCCACCGGCAGCGGTACGTTCTCAAGATCCCGTACGTCGATGGCGCTGGCCTGGAGCGCCGAAATGACCGCCCGCTTCAGGGCACGAGCACCTCGGGAGTGGTCACGGGCCGTGGTGACCGTGGAGCCCTTCTTGAGGGTCGTCGCATACGCCCCCGCCAGCCGCACGGCCAGCTCCGGGGTGATCTCCACGTTCAGGATCCCGGACACACCGCGGGCGCCGAAAAGATGTGCCTGTCCCCGGGACTCCCAGATCACCGAGGTGTTGACGAAGGCTCCGGCCTCGATCGTCTTGAAGGGATAGACACGCACGTTCCCCTGGATGATCGATTCTTCGCCGACGAGGCACTCGTCACCGATCACTGCGCCGTCCTCGATCCGCGCGGCCCGCATGATGTCGGTATTCTTTCCGACCACGCAGCCACGCAGATTGCTGTGCTGCCCGATGTAGACGTTGTCGTGAACAACGGCCTTGTGCAGAAAGGCACCGCTCTTCACGACGACATTCGAGCCCACGACGGTGTGCTCACGGATTTCGACGCCGGCTTCGACCTTGGCGTAGTCCCCGATGTACAGCGGCCCACGCAGCACCGCATCCGGATGCACCTCGGCCCCTTCGGCGATCCACACACCGGGCGAGAGCTCGAACCCGTCGATCTCGACGTCGACCTTGCCCTCCAGGACATCGGCCTGGGCCTTCACATAGCTCTCGTGTGTACCGACGTCCTCCCAGTAGCCCTCGGCGACATAGCCGTAAATCGGCTTGCCCTCCTTCATGAGCTGTGGGAAGACATCGCCGGACCAGTCGACGGGAACATCTGCCTCGACATAGTCGAAGACTTCGGGCTCCATCACATAGATGCCCGTGTTCACGGTGTCCGAGAAGACCTGCCCCCATGTCGGCTTCTCCAGGAACCGCTCGACCTTGCCTTCTTCATCCACGATCGTGATACCGAATTCCAGCGGATTCGGCACCCGTGTCAGACAGACAGTGACCAGCGCACCCTTTTCCTTGTGGAAATTGATGAGCTCGGTGAGGTCGAAGTCGGTCAGGGCATCACCGGAGATGACGAGGAAAGCGTCGTCCTTCAGTGCTTCCTCGGCGTTCTTCACGCTCCCGGCAGTACCGAGTGGCTTCTCCTCATTGGCATAGGTGAGCTCCATCCCGAGCTCCTCACCGTCACCGAAGTAGTTCTTGACAAGTGACGCCAGGAACTGAACAGTCACGACGGTCTCGTTGAGCCCATGCCTTTTGAGCAGCCGCAGTACGTGCTCCATGATCGGGCGGTTCGCCACAGGCAGGAGCGGCTTGGGCATACTCGAGGTCATGGGGCGAAGACGTGTGCCTTCGCCTCCGGCCATCACGACGGCCTTCATGTCGGAAGCGTCCTCCTTGAAGAGACGACGGTCTAGCCGACTTCACCCGTCCAGATTGTCCCGCACTTTTCCGACGCGGGCCATCGAGCCACTACGGCCGCCCATCGGGCGGGCTCAATCGGCCATGGCGTCCACCCTGACAAGTCGGCGGACCTGAACCACGTAGAGGATTCCTGCCCACCAGTACAGCGTTGTACCCCATCCGGCGAACGCCCATCCGAAAATAGCAGCGAGTGACGAGATCCATCCACTTCCGTCACTGAGCAACAGCAACGGGAAGGCGTACATCAAGTTGAAGGTGGCTGCCTTCCCAAGGAAGTTCACCTGCGGCGGCGGATAGCCGTGCCGCCTGAGGATGCCCACCATCACCAGCAGAACCAGCTCCCGCAAGAGCAGTACAGCGGTCAACCAAATTGGCAGAATCTCGCGCCAGGTGAGTCCTACCAAAGTCGACAGAATGTAGAGCCGGTCGGCCGCGGGATCGAGGAGCCGGCCAAGGCTGCTGATCTGGTTCCAGCGCCTGGCCAACTTGCCGTCCAGATAGTCACTGACGCCGCTCAGAGCAAGCACCAGGAGCGCCCAGCCGTCGACCTTGGGGCCGCCGAACTCGGGCCAGAGAATCAGCCACAGGAAGACGGGCACGCCAACGAGCCGCGCCATGCTGAGGATGTTCGGGATGGTGAGGACCCGGTCCGTCTGGACCCGTGTCTCCTGGACCTCCAACCGGGGGCCTCCTGTGCGAAATGAGCCAACGATGCTCCCTGACCCTACCTCAACGCAAAAAAGCTCTGGCTCTTGGGCTTCGTACCCAAGAGCCAGAGCTGTAAAAGAAGTTCGGCGGCGTCCTACTCTCCCACAGGGTCCCCCCTGCAGTACCATCGGCGCTGTAAGGCTTAGCTTCCGGGTTCGGAATGTAACCGGGCGTTTCCCTCACGCTATGACCACCGAAACACTATGAAACTGTCAACACCCGCACCGCCACCACCCGGGCAACGGGGTCGTTCGTGGTTTCAGAACCAACACAGTGGACGCGAGCAACTGAGGACAAGCCCTCGGCCTATTAGTACCGGTCACCTCCACACGTTACCGTGCTTCCAGATCCGGCCTATCAACCCAGTCGTCTACTGGGAGCCTTACCCCATCAAGTGGGTGGGAGTCCTCATCTCGAAGCAGGCTTCCCGCTTAGATGCTTTCAGCGGTTATCCCTCCCGAACGTAGCCAACCAGCCATGCCCTTGGCAGAACAACTGGCACACCAGAGGTTCGTCCGTCCCGGTCCTCTCGTACTAGGGACAGCCCTTCTCAAGACTCCTACGCGCACAGCGGATAGGGACCGAACTGTCTCACGACGTTCTAAACCCAGCTCGCGTACCGCTTTAATGGGCGAACAGCCCAACCCTTGGGACCGACTCCAGCCCCAGGATGCGACGAGCCGACATCGAGGTGCCAAACCATCCCGTCGATATGGACTCTTGGGGAAGATCAGCCTGTTATCCCCGGGGTACCTTTTATCCGTTGAGCGACGGCGCTTCCACAAGCCACCGCCGGATCACTAGTCCCGACTTTCGTCCCTGCTCGACCCGTCGGTCTCACAGTCAAGCTCCCTTGTGCACTTACACTCACCACCTGATTGCCAACCAGGCTGAGGGAACCTTTGGGCGCCTCCGTTACCCTTTGGGAGGCAACCGCCCCAGTTAAACTACCCATCAGACACTGTCCCCGATCCGGATCACGGACCCGGGTTAGACATCCAGCACGACCAGACTGGTATTTCAACGACGACTCCCACCGAACTGGCGTCCGATGCTCACAGTCTCCCAGCTATCCTACACAAGCCGAACCGAACACCAATATCAAACTGTAGTAAAGGTCCCGGGGTCTTTCCGTCCTGCTGCGCGAAACGAGCATCTTTACTCGTAGTGCAATTTCACCGGGCCTATGGTTGAGACAGTCGAGAAGTCGTTACGCCATTCGTGCAGGTCGGAACTTACCCGACAAGGAATTTCGCTACCTTAGGATGGTTATAGTTACCACCGCCGTTTACTGGCGCTTAAGTTCTCAGCTTCGCCACCCCGAAGAATGACTAACCGGTCCCCTTAACGTTCCAGCACCGGGCAGGCGTCAGTCCGTATACATCGCCTTACGGCTTCGCACGGACCTGTGTTTTTAGTAAACAGTCGCTTCTCGCTGGTCTCTGCGGCCACCCCCAGCTCAGGATGTAAAACCCATCACCGGGTGTGGCCCCCCTTCTCCCGAAGTTACGGGGGCATTTTGCCGAGTTCCTTAACCATAGTTCACCCGAACGCCTCGGTATTCTCTACCAGACCACCTGAGTCGGTTTAGGGTACGGGCCGCCATGAAACTCGCTAGAGGCTTTTCTCGACAGCATAGGATCATCCACTTCACCACAATCGGCTCGGCATCAGGTCTCAGCCACACGCACGACGGATTTACCTATCGCACGGCCTACACCCTTACCCCGGGACAACCACCGCCCGGGATGGACTACCTTCCTGCGTCACCCCATCACTCACCTACTAACCGCTTGGACCGGCGGCTCCACCACTCCCCTCAACTCCGAAGAGATCAGGGCGGCTTCACGGCCTTAGCATCACGATGCTCGATGTTTGACGCTTCACAGCGGGTACCGGAATATCAACCGGTTATCCATCGACTACGCCTGTCGGCCTCGCCTTAGGTCCCGACTTACCCTGGGCAGATCAGCTTGACCCAGGAACCCTTGGTCAATCGGCGCAAACGTTTCTCACGTTTGTATCGCTACTCATGCCTGCATTCTCACTCGTCAACCGTCCACAACTACCTTCCGGTGCTGCTTCACCCGGCAGACGACGCTCCCCTACCCATCCCAGCAGGCGTTGGCCCTCACACTGGAATGACACGACTTCGGCGGTACGCTTGAGCCCCGCTACATTGTCGGCGCGGAATCACTAGACCAGTGAGCTATTACGCACTCTTTCAAGGGTGGCTGCTTCTAAGCCAACCTCCTGGTTGTCTCTGCGACTCCACATCCTTTCCCACTTAGCGTACGCTTAGGGGCCTTAGTCGATGCTCTGGGCTGTTTCCCTCTCGACCATGGAGCTTATCCCCCACAGTCTCACTGCCGCGCTCTCACTTACCGGCATTCGGAGTTTGGCTAAGGTCAGTAACCCGGTAGGGCCCATCGCCTATCCAGTGCTCTACCTCCGGCAAGAAACACACGACGCTGCACCTAAATGCATTTCGGGGAGAACCAGCTATCACGGAGTTTGATTGGCCTTTCACCCCTAACCACAGGTCATCCCCCAGGTTTTCAACCCTGGTGGGTTCGGTCCTCCACGAAGTCTTACCTCCGCTTCAACCTGCCCATGGCTAGATCACTCCGCTTCGGGTCTTGAGCGCGCTACTACACCGCCCTGTTCGGACTCGCTTTCGCTACGGCTACCCCACCCGGGTTAACCTCGCAACACACCGCAAACTCGCAGGCTCATTCTTCAAAAGGCACGCAGTCACGAGATGAAAGCAAGCTTCCATCCGACGCTCCCACGGCTTGTAGGCACACGGTTTCAGGTACTATTTCACTCCCCTCCCGGGGTACTTTTCACCATTCCCTCACGGTACTATCCGCTATCGGTCACCAGGGAATATTTAGGCTTAGCGGGTGGTCCCGCCAGATTCACACGGGATTTCTCGGGCCCCGTGCTACTTGGGTGTCTCTCCAACGAGCCGTACAGATTTCAGCTACGGGGGTCTTACCCTCTACGCCGGACCTTTCGCATGTCCTTCGCCTATCCATACGGTTTCTGACTCGTCCCACGGCCGGCAGACCGTGAAAAAGAGATCCCACAACCCCCACGACGCAACCCCTGCCGGGTCTCACACGCCATAGGTTTGGCCTCATCCAGTTTCGCTCGCCACTACTCCCGGAATCACGGTTGTTTTCTCTTCCTGCGGGTACTGAGATGTTTCACTTCCCCGCGTTCCCTCCACTTGCCCTATGTGTTCAGGCAAGGGTGACAGCCCATGACGACTGCCGGGTTTCCCCATTCGGACACCCCCGGATCAAAGCCTGGTTGACGACTCCCCGGGGCCTATCGCGGCCTCCCACGTCCTTCATCGGTTCCTGGTGCCAAGGCATCCACCGTGCGCCCTTAAAAACTTGGCCACAGATGCTCGCGTCCACTGTGCAGTTCTCAAACAACGACCAACCACCCGTCACACACCACATCACGCGGTGCTACACCGGGGCCGGCATCGTGAAGGGCAAGCAACGCTCGCACCCTCAGACACCCAACAGCGTGCCCGGCACGACCAGCCGACCAGATCAGCGTTCCACGCCCCCAGCAGGGGCAGTACTAGCGCCTGGTCCGTCCCGACCGTGCCGAATAATCAACGTTCCACCCATGAGCAACCAGCATCAGACGTTCGCTGATGTCCTGGCCTCTGACCAGGCCCCCGAAGGGATCCTGGTGAGAAGTGCTCCTTAGAAAGGAGGTGATCCAGCCGCACCTTCCGGTACGGCTACCTTGTTACGACTTCGTCCCAATCGCCAGTCCCACCTTCGACAGCTCCCTCCCGCAAGGGGTTGGGCCACCGGCTTCGGGTGTTACCGACTTTCGTGACGTGACGGGCGGTGTGTACAAGGCCCGGGAACGTATTCACCGCAGCACTGCTGATCTGCGATTACTAGCAACTCCGACTTCATGGGGTCGAGTTGCAGACCCCAATCCGAACTGAGACAGGCTTTTTGAGATTCGCTCCGCCTCACGGCTTCGCAGCTCATTGTACCTGCCATTGTAGCACGTGTGCAGCCCAAGACATAAGGGGCATGATGACTTGACGTCGTCCCCACCTTCCTCCGAGTTGACCCCGGCAGTCTCCTGTGAGTCCCCACCACCCCGAAGGGCGTGCTGGCAACACAGAACAAGGGTTGCGCTCGTTGCGGGACTTAACCCAACATCTCACGACACGAGCTGACGACAGCCATGCACCACCTGTACACCGACCACAAGGGGGACCCTGTCTCCAGGGTTTTCCGGCGTATGTCAAGCCTTGGTAAGGTTCTTCGCGTTGCGTCGAATTAAGCCACATGCTCCGCTGCTTGTGCGGGCCCCCGTCAATTCCTTTGAGTTTTAGCCTTGCGGCCGTACTCCCCAGGCGGGGAACTTAATGCGTTAGCTGCGGCACCGACGACGTGGAATGTCGCCAACACCTAGTTCCCACCGTTTACGGCGTGGACTACCAGGGTATCTAATCCTGTTCGCTCCCCACGCTTTCGCTCCTCAGCGTCAGTAATGGCCCAGAGATCCGCCTTCGCCACCGGTGTTCCTCCTGATATCTGCGCATTTCACCGCTACACCAGGAATTCCGATCTCCCCTACCACACTCCAGTCTGCCCGTATCGAATGCAGACCCGGGGTTAAGCCCCGGGCTTTCACATCCGACGCGACAGACCGCCTACGAGCTCTTTACGCCCAATAATTCCGGACAACGCTCGCGCCCTACGTATTACCGCGGCTGCTGGCACGTAGTTAGCCGGCGCTTCTTCTGCAGGTACCGTCACTTGCGCTTCTTCCCTGCTGAAAGAGGTTTACAACCCGAAGGCCGTCATCCCTCACGCGGCGTCGCTGCATCAGGCTTGCGCCCATTGTGCAATATTCCCCACTGCTGCCTCCCGTAGGAGTCTGGGCCGTGTCTCAGTCCCAGTGTGGCCGGTCGCCCTCTCAGGCCGGCTACCCGTCGTCGCCTTGGTGAGCCGTTACCTCACCAACAAGCTGATAGGCCGCGGGCTCATCCTTCACCGCCGGAGCTTTCCACGCACATCGGATGCCCGAGCGCGTCGTATCCGGTATTAGACCCCGTTTCCAGGGCTTGTCCCAGAGTGAAGGGCAGATTGCCCACGTGTTACTCACCCGTTCGCCACTAATCCCCACCGAAGCGGTTCATCGTTCGACTTGCATGTGTTAAGCACGCCGCCAGCGTTCGTCCTGAGCCAGGATCAAACTCTCCGTGAATGTGTACCGGTAATCCGGTGCGCACACACGAGAGCGGAACCACCGGAGGAATGATCCGATGGTTCACAGCGTCCTCGCTGTGTTTGTTTCAAAGGAACCTCGACCACCGGAAATGTTTCCGGCAGACGGGGTATCAACATATCTGGCGTTGATTTTTGGCACGCTGTTGAGTTCTCAAGGAACGGACGCTTCCTTCGTACTCACCCGAGCCGTTTCTCTCGGGCTTTCCTCCGGGCGCTTCCCTTTGGTCTTGCGTTTCCGACTCTATCAGTGTTTTTCCGTCTCTCTGACCACGCCCCTGCGGACACGCAGAAGTGGACCCGAGATAAGGTCTGACAAGTTGGATGCTGCTGAAGCAGGGCGCTCAGTTGTGGTCCTCCGCCTCAAGCAGGAGTACGACTGTACAGCGGGCTCCGGAGCGCTGCAAATCGATTCGGCGGGGCTCGGCGGCCGTCAACCCGTACGTCTCATGCGGAACCGGCAGTTCATATGACATACGCTGCTACGCAGTGCGCCGTCTGAGGACAGACAGTGGCGGCCCATATGAATCCCCACCTCTGGGAGGCTTCCCATGACCACCGTGACGTCCCCTCTTGCAGGGCGTGCCATCGGGCTGGCCGCCGTGCCGGACCCCGTCTTCTCGGGAGCGATGGTGGGCCCCGGGACCGCGATCGACCCTGTGCGTGAGGCGTCGGAGGCCGTTTCCCCCGTGGACGGAGTCATCGTCTCTCTGCACGCGCACGCTTTCGTCGTGGTCGACGAGGAGGGGCACGGGGTACTGACGCACCTCGGTATCGACACCGTGCAGTTGAACGGTGAGGGGTTCGAGCTGCTCGTCAACAAGGGGGACACCGTGAAGCGCGGTCAGGCCGTGGTGCGATGGGACCCCGTTGCCGTCGAGGCGGCGGGCAAGTCCCCTGTCTGCCCCGTCGTGGCACTCGAAGCCACCGCGGACTCTCTCTCAGATCTCCGCCAAGACGGCGATGTGAAGGCCGGCGACACGCTTTTTGGCTGGCAGTGATTTTGGCTGGCAGTGACGTCAGGGCCGTCCCGGACGGCAAGTTCCACAACCACCGCGGCGGCGGGATCCGCCGCACTATCGGAGACGGGTGAGATGGAGACAACGCTGCGAGGCGTCGGTGTGAGCCATGGTGTGGCGATCGGCGAGGTTCGGCACATGGGAACGGCGGTGCTGGAGCCGCCGGCCAAGCAGATCCCGGCGGAGGACGCGGAGCGCGAGCAGGGGCGTGCCCGCAAGGCCGTGGACGCTGTGGCGGCCGATCTGACAGCGCGCGGCAATCTGGCCGGCGGCGAGGCGCAGGCGGTGCTGGAGGCCCAGGCCCTGATGGCCCAGGACCCCGAGCTGATGGCGGATGTGGAGCGCCGTATCGCCGTGGGGAGCACGGCGGAGCGTGCGGTCTACGACGCCTTCGCCGCATACCGCGCACTGCTGGCGGGAGCCGGCGAGTACCTCGCGGGTCGCGTGGCCGACCTGGACGATGTGCGGAATCGTATCGTCGCCCGGCTGCTCGGGGTTCCGATGCCGGGTGTGCCGGACAGCGACGAGCCGTACGTTCTCATCGCTCGGGATCTGGCACCTGCGGACACGGCGTTGCTCGACCCCACGCTGGTTCTCGGTTTCGTGACCGAGGAGGGCGGGCCGACCAGCCACAGCGCGATCCTGGCGCGGGCGCTCGGGGTGCCGGCGGTGGTGGCTCTGCCGGGGGCCGGGGAACTCGCCGAGGGCACGGTGATCGCCGTGGACGGCAGCACTGGTGAGATCTTCGTGAATCCCAGTGCGGAGAAGAAGGCGGAACTGGAAGCTGCCGCGGCGGAGCGGAAGGCGGCGCTGGCCGCGTCCAGTGGGCCGGGTGCCACCTCGGACGGGCACAAGGTGCCGCTGCTGGCCAATGTGGGTGGTCCGTCCGACGTGCCGGCGGCGGTGGAGGCCGGGGCCGAAGGTGTCGGCCTGTTCCGTACCGAGTTCCTCTTCCTGGACGACAGCAAAAAGGCACCGTCCGAGGAGAAGCAGGTCGAGGCGTACCGGCAGGTGCTGGAGGCCTTCCCCGAGGGGCGTGTGGTCGTGCGGGTGCTCGACGCCGGTGCCGACAAGCCGCTGGACTTCCTGACTCCGGCCGACGAGCCGAACCCCGCGCTCGGTGTGCGCGGGCTGCGAACGCTTCTCGACCACCCCGAGGTGCTGCGCACCCAGCTGACGGCTCTCGCGAAGGCTGCGGAGGGGCTGCCGGTCTATCTCGAGGTCATGGCGCCCATGGTGGCGGACCGTACGGACGCGAAGGCGTTCGCCGACGCGTGTCGTGAGGCGGGGCTGCGGGCCAAGTTCGGGGCCATGGTGGAGATCCCGTCGGCGGCGCTGCGGGCGCGGTCGATCCTGCAGGAGGTCGAGTTCCTGTCGCTGGGGACCAACGACCTCGCGCAGTACACGTTCGCGGCCGACCGGCAGGTGGGCGCGGTCTCGCGGCTGCAGGACCCGTGGCAGCCCGCGCTGCTCGACCTGGTCGCGCTGTCCGCCGAGGCGGCGAAGGCCGAGGGCAAGAGCTGTGGTGTGTGTGGTGAGGCGGCGTCGGATCCGCTGCTCGCGTGTGTGCTGACCGGTTTGGGTGTCACCTCCCTGTCCATGGGTGCGGCGTCGATTCCGTATGTGCGGGCGGCACTGGCGAAGTACACGCTGGCGCAGTGCGAGCGCGCCGCG
>NZ_AEJC01000675.1 GCF_000317595.1 Streptomyces ipomoeae 91-03
CTGGCCCACCCCACGCGACGCCTCGTCGGCCCGCTTGAACCGCGCCTCGGACTCGGCCTTGTGCGCTCGGGCGGTCGACCAGCCGAAAGCCGTCCTGCCACCCGAAGGCTCAGGCCTCCGTCTCCTCGGAATCATCGTCCAGAAGACTCTGCTGAAGGGCCAGCTTCTCGCCCGGAGCAAGCGTGCTGAGGATCCGCTCAAGGTCCTCCGGAGAGGCGAACTCAACGGTGATCTTGCCCTTCTTCTGGCCCAGATCGATCTTCACCCGAGTCTCGAAGCGGTCCGAGAGCCGGGTAGCAAGATCGGTCAGTGCCGGAGAGACCCGGGAGCCGGCCCGCGGTCCCTTGGAGCGGGCGGCGGTCTTCGGCCGCGAGCCCATCAGGGTGACGATCTCCTCAACGGCTCGGACTGAGAGCCCCTCAGCCACGATCCGGTGAGCCAGCTTGTCCTGCTCCTCCGAGTCCTCGACGGAGAGCAGCGCCCGGGCGTGCCCTGCGGAGAGAACACCGGCGGCCACACGGCGCTGGACCGCGGGCGAGAGCTTCAGCAGACGCAGTGTGTTGGAGACCTGCGGACGAGACCGGCCAATACGGTCCGCCAACTGGTCGTGCGTGCAGTTGAAGTCCTTGAGCAACTGGTCGTAGGCAGCCGCCTCTTCCAGCGGGTTCAGCTGAGCACGGTGGAGGTTCTCCAGGAGCGCGTCCAGAAGAAGCTTCTCGTCGTCCGTGGCCCGCACGATCGCGGGGATCGCCTCCAGGCCGGCCTCACGACAGGCCCTCCAGCGCCGCTCGCCCATGATGAGCTCATAGCGGCTCGGGCCCAACTGCCGTACGACGACGGGCTGGAGGAGACCGACCTCCTTGATGGAAGTGACGAGCTCTTGAAGAAGGTCCTCGTCGAACACCTCACGCGGCTGGCGCGGGTTCGGCGTGATGGAGTCGAGCGGCAGCTCGGCGAAGTGAGCGCCGATGGGCGCTGCGGGTACCTCGATGTTCGGCGGCAGCTCCTCTGTTTCACGTGAAACAGGCAGCGTGGCCATCTTCGCAGCCGCCACCCCACGCTCGGGGGCAAGGAGCGGTACCGCTGCCGGTGATGTGGACGCTGGTCCACCCATCGCCGGCGGTGCCGCCTTATCCCCTGTCGGGGCTGCCGGGATCAGTGCGCCGAGACCACGGCCCAACCCCCTCCGTCGCTCGCTCACTGGATCCCCTCCACCATGCTCGGGTTGTTCTGTACGCCGCTATGGGCGTGCGTCGGGTCGTACCCCACGCCGACGCCCTTCAGCGCGATTTCTCGTGCAGCCTCAAGGTAGGAGAGGGCGCCGCTCGATCCTGGATCGTACGTCAGCACCGTCTGCCCATAGCTCGGCGCTTCGGAAATACGGACCGAGCGCGGAATGCTGGTCCGCAGCACCTCGTCGCCGAAGTGGCTGCGCACCTCGTCGGCGACCTGGGACGCAAGGCGTGTCCGGCCGTCGTACATGGTGAGCAGGATGGTCGACACATGGAGGGCGGGGTTGAGGTGTCCCCGTACCAGGTCGACATTGCGAAGCAGCTGTCCCAGGCCTTCCAACGCGTAGTACTCGCACTGGATCGGGATGAGTACTTCCTGGCCAGCGACCAACGCGTTGACCGTCAGCAGACCGAGCGAGGGCGGGCAATCGATCAGGATGTAGTCCAGCGGCTGCTCGTACGCCTGAATCGCTCGCTGCAGTCGGCTCTCCCGTGCCACCAGGGACACCAGCTCGATCTCCGCACCGGCAAGGTCGATCGTGGCGGGCGCGCAGAAGAGGCCCTCGACATCGGGAACGGGCTGGACGACTTCCGCGAGCGGCCTGCTCTCGACCAGCACGTCATAGATGGACGGCACCTCGGCGTGATGGTCAATGCCCAGCGCCGTGGACGCATTGCCCTGGGGGTCAAGGTCGACCACCAGGACACGGGCACCGTGCAGGGCCAGCGAGGCGGCAAGATTGACCGTCGTCGTGGTCTTGCCGACTCCGCCCTTCTGGTTGGCGACCACCATGACCCTGGTCTGCTCGGGCCGTGGCAAACCCTCGCCGGCACGCCCCAGAGCCTCTACCGCCAGTTGGGCAGCACGACCGATGGGAGTGTCGTCCATCGGGGGCGGTGTTTCACGTGAAACATCCTCCCCCATCGACTCGGTTCGGGGACCGGGGACCGGATCGGTCATCGGTCCCGCGATGTTGGCGTCGGACCGCAAGGATTCACTCTCCTCGACTTCAGGCTCGCAATGAACAGAGCCTCCCATGCCTTCGGGGTCATGAACCAGTGAGGCCTGGCGTTCTGTGGAGAATTCCACCTCTGTGGAAAACTCCGTTACCTCTCCGAGTGACCCGAGAGGCTTCCGGTCGCGCGGTTCGGCCGCAGCGCGGCCACGGCCGATGATGCCGTGCAGCAGGGGGCGACGTTTCACGTGAAACACGATGCCTAGTGGCCCAGGCCGCCACCGCGCGACACTCCGAGATGCGTAGGTTTGGAGGCTTGTGTGGAGTACGACTCGTCGTCAGGACGGATCAGCCAACGTCCAGATCAACGACGTCGGTGTCCATGGACAGGGAAGACCGCCCGCCGACGCCATCCCCTCAAGGAAGGGCTCACCGACGTCGACGTGCCCGCCCTGTACGGGCCGCCTTCGCCCGCTTGGCCGCGAAGCGCACTCCGCCCGGGCTCTCGCCCACCTCCACCCGAACAACCGTGGACATCGGATCCACCACGCCTTCGCCGACATGAAGGATGGAAGTCTCGACGGCACCGAGCTTGCTCAGAGCCGCAGCCGCGCTCTTGAGCTCCTCCTCGGCGGTGTCGCCCTTGAGGGCAAGCATCTCCCCGTAGGGACGCAGCAGCGGGATGCCCCAGGTGGCCAGTCGGTCCAGCGGGGCCACGGCCCGTGCCGTCACCACATGGACCGGCTGGAGTGTGCCAAGGACCTCTTCGGCCCGGCCCCGGACGACGGTCACATGGTCGAGCCCCAGGAGCTCGACGACCTCGGTGAGGAAGTTGGTGCGCCGGAGCAGGGGCTCCAGCAGCGTGATCTTCAGGTCGTCCCGGACGAGGGCCAGCGGAATACCGGGGAGTCCGGCACCCGAGCCCACATCGCAGACCGTCACACCCTCGGGGACGACCTCGGAGAGCACGGCGCAGTTCAGCAGGTGCCTCTCCCACAGGCGAGGCACTTCCCGCGGGCCGATGAGGCCTCGCTGCACTCCGGCTTCCGCCAGAAGCTCGGCGTACCGGACCGCGTCCGCGTAGCGATCACCGAATACATCGCGCGCCTGTTCGGGCGCAGGGGGAAGCTCCGCTGCCTCCGTCACGGGGACCGTCCTTCCGTACCGCAAAAGCGCACTGGGCGCTGACACCAGAACAACAGGCTGACAAAGTTCCGGCCCCGCCTGCGGGCAGACGGGGCCGGAGGAACGTACGTACCGAATCAGGCGGGAAGCACGACGACGAAGCGCTCCGGCTCCTCGCCCTCGGACTCGCTGCGCAGGCCCGCGGACTTGACCGCGTCGTGCACGACCTTGCGCTCGAAGGGCGTCATCGGCTTCAGCTTCACGGGCTCACCGGTGCTCTTGGCCTCGGCTGCGGCCTTGGCACCCAGCTCGGAGAGCTCGGCGCGCTTCTTGGCGCGGTAGCCGGCGATGTCGAGCATCAGTCGGCTGCGGTCACCGGTCTCGCGGTGCACGGCCAGGCGTGTGAGCTCCTGAAGCGCCTCAAGTACCTCGCCCTCACGGCCGACGAGCTTCTGCAGGTCGCGGCTGCCCGTGTCGCTGATGATCGAGACAGCGGCACGGTCGGCCTCGACGTCCATGTCGATGTCGCCGTCGAGATCGGCGATGTCCAGCAGACCTTCCAGGTAGTCCGCCGCGATCTCACCCTCCTGCTCCAGGCGGGTGAGGGTGTCGCCACCCTCGGAGGCTGCGGAGGTGGTGCCTTCCGTCACGGGATGGGCTCCTTCTTACTTCTTGGACGGGGACTTGGGGCGCTGCTGACCCTTGCGCTGACCGGACTGGGCCTTGCTGCGACCACCAGTGCCGGGCTTGGGCGCGGCCTTCTTGGCAGCAGCGGCAGGCTTGGCGTCCTCCGGCTCGGCGGACTTGGTCAGCGAGGTGGGCCCGGACTTGGGCTCGGAGTCCTCGGCGGTCTTCGTACCGCCGGACTGACGCTGGGCCTTCGTCTGACGCTTGGGCTGCTGGCGCTTGGGGGCGCCGGTCGTCGGCACACCGTCCTCGGCCGTGGCTACGACCGAGACCTCGCTCTTGGCCACGGTGCCGTCGGTCTGGGCCGCGAGGCCCTCCTTGTTGAGGCCGTTGATGAACTTCCGCTCGTACTCGTTGCGGTCACGGCCCTTGGCGACGATCGCCTTGACGATGGCGCGCTCACGGCGGTTACGGGTCTTGCCGTGCCGCGTCACGTGCTTGAGGAGGCGCTCCAGGTAGGCGGCCTGGGCCTTGGAACCCGGGGTCGGGTTGTTGTGGATGACGTACATCTGCTGGCCCATGGTCCACACGTTGGTGGTCAGCCAGTAGACGAGAACACCGACCGGGAAGTTGATGCCGAAGACGGCGAACATGATCGGGAAGATGTACATCAGCATCTTCTGCTGCTGCATGAAGGGCGTCTTCACCGTGGTGTCGACGTTCTTCGTCATCAGCTGACGCTGCGTGTAGAACTGCGACGCCGACATCAGGACGATCATGACCGCGGTGACGATGCGGACCGTGGTCAGCGAGGCGTCGAGCGCCGCGACGTCCGCGGAGCTGTCGGTGAACTTCGCGGCCAGCGGGGCCCCGAAGATGTGCGCCTTCTGCGCGCTCTGCAGCAGGCTCTGATTGATGACACCGATGGTGTCGTTGTTCGCGATGCTGTTGAGCACGTGGTACAGAGCGAAGAAGAACGGCGACTGCGCCAGGATGGGAAGGCACGAGGAGAGCGGGTTGGTGCCCGTCTCCTTGTACAGCTTCATCATCTCTTCGGACTGACGCTGCTTGTCGTTCTTGTAGCGCTCCTGGATCTTCTTCATCTCGGGCTGGAGCGTCTGCATCGCCCGGGTCGCCTTGATCTGCTTCACAAAGAGCGGAATCAGGCAGATACGGATCAGGATCACCAAGGACACGATCGACAGGCCCCAGGCCCACCCGGTGTCATCGCCGAAGACGGCGCCGTACACCTTGTGGAACTGGACGATGACCCAGGAGACGGGTGTCGTGATGAAGCTGAAAAGACTGGCAATCGTGTCCACTAATCATGCTCCTTGGGCATGGGACGGGCTCTCGGCGGCCGGGCTCGAAGGAACGTGCCCCTCGGTGGCCGGTTCGTCGGCGGAGGACCCGCCCTTGCGTGCGCGCCACGCGCCACGCAACATCTCGTGCCACCGCGGGCGCTTGCGCGGCGGGACATGGTCCACACCACCCAGCGACCACGGATTGCACCGCAGGATGCGCCAGGCGGTGAGTGCCGTTCCCTTGATCGCACCGTGTCGGTCGATGGCCGTGTAGCCGTAGTGGGAGCACGACGGGTAGTACTTGCACACCGGGCCGAGCAGTGGGCTGATGGTCCACTGGTACAGCTTGATCAGCGCCAGCAGCGGGTACTTCATCGTGCGCCCCCTCCCAGCAGCCGCCGTATGGCGGCATCCAGGTCTTGGGCCAGTTGTACGTGGTCGGCGTCACCCGCACCGGGCAGCGCTCGTACGACTACCAGGCTACCGGGGGGCAGCTGAGCGACTCGGTCGCGCATCAGATGGCGAAGGCGGCGCTTCACCTTGTTGCGTACGACCGCGCCACCGACGGCCTTGCTCACGACGAAACCCGCACGCGTCGGGGGAGCGCTCTCCCCAGGCGCGTGCGGGTCCGTGGCACCGCTTCGAAGGTGGACGACGAGGAGCGGGCGTCCGGCCCGGCGACCTCGTCGTACCGCGGTCGCGAAGTCCTCGCGCCGCCTCAGCCGGTTCTCGGTGGGCAGCACGATGTCATGACCTGACCGGGATCAGGCGGACAGACGGGCGCGACCCTTGCTGCGGCGGGACGCGAGAATCGCGCGGCCGGCACGGGTGCGCATACGCAGCCGGAAGCCGTGGGTCTTGGCGCGACGACGGTTGTTCGGCTGGAAGGTGCGCTTGCTCACTCGGGGGCTCCAGAAAGAAATCGGTGTTTGCGGGTGCCGTCCTGGCTGTCACCGTGCGCCCACGAGGTAGCTCGTATTAACGCCCGAGTGCACCGCTTTCCGATCACCTGACGCGATCTGTGCCCATCGGAGGCAGGCGGCAGCAGCCATCGACAACTCGACCTGGTCACGGTACGCGCGGCTAAGCCATCCGGTCAAACCAGAGGTCACAAGGAGAGAGTATCCACAGGCTGGGGACAACAACTTGAACCGCACCGGCCGCCGTGACTACCGTGACTGAACTCCGATTCGTTCCCTTTCCTTTGGCTGCCGGGTCACCGACCGACCCACCGGACCTCGTTCCGAGCGCACCACCCGAGTTCCATCCCGACCCGTCCCAGAACCACACGTTCGTGGGACCTGTGAGAGAGCGTGCCCTGTGGCTGACGTACCTGCCGATCTTGCCGCAGTGTGGCCACGAGTACTGGAACAGCTCCTCGGTGAGGGCCGCGGCCAGGGTGTCGAGGCGAAGGACGAGCACTGGATCAAGCGCTGCCAGCCGTTGGCGCTGGTCGCGGACACCGCTCTGCTCGCGGTCCCGAACGAGTTCGCGAAGGGCGTACTCGAAGGCCGTCTCGCGCCGGCCGTCAGCCAGGCCCTGAGCCAGGAGTGCGGGCGTCCGATCCGTATCGCGATCACCGTCGACAGTTCGATGGGCGAGCCCCCGCCGCCCGTCCAGTCACAGTTCGAGGAGCCGGAGCTCCCCTCCGCCCCGGCTCAGAACCGCGCCCCCTACGACAGCAGGGACACGTACGACGGTCAGGGCCGCGACGTCCGCGACCCGTACGAGAACCCGAGCACGTACGAGAACCCGAGCACGTACGAGAACCAGAACACATACGAGGGGCCCCGTGATCCCTACGAGGGTTACGGCCGCCGCGGCTCCGACGACCGCAGAACTGCTCGCGGCGAGTCGCTGACCGGTGGCGCCGGGGACCAGCTGCTGCCCCCGCGCTCGGACCAGTTCCCCGCGGGTCGGGCCGATCAGCTGCCGACCGCGCGCCCCGCGTACCCGTCCGAGTACCAGCGCCCCGAGCCGGGCGCCTGGCCGCGGCCGTCGCAGGACGACTACGGCTGGCAGCAGCAACGGCTCGGCTTCCCGGAGCGGGACCCGTACGCGTCGCCGTCGGCGGACTACCGCCCGCAATCGTTGGACCGGCCGCCGTACGACCAGCAGCGCTCGGAGTACGACTCCGCGCGCGCCGACTACGACCAGCCCCGCACCGATTACGACCGTCCGGGCGGCGAGTACGACCAGCGGCCCGACCGCCGTGAGCTCCCGGAGCCGTCGGGGGGGCCGGGCCATGCGCACCGGGGTGGTCCGGCCGGCAGCACGTCCGGTCCGCTGGCCTCCCAGCCCTCGCCGACGCCGGGTCCGGGCGAGCCCACGGCCCGGCTGAACCCCAAGTACCTGTTCGACACGTTCGTCATCGGCGCCTCCAACCGCTTCGCGCACGCCGCCGCGGTGGCCGTCGCCGAGGCGCCGGCGAAGGCGTACAACCCCCTCTTCATCTACGGGGAGTCGGGACTCGGCAAGACGCATCTGCTGCACGCGATCGGGCACTACGCGCGGAGCCTCTATCCGGGCACGCGCGTGCGGTACGTCAGTTCGGAGGAGTTCACCAACGAGTTCATCAACTCCATCCGCGACGGCAAGGGCGACAGCTTCCGCAAGCGCTACCGCGAGATGGACATCCTGCTCGTCGACGACATCCAGTTCCTCGCGGACAAGGAGTCGACGCAGGAGGAGTTCTTCCACACCTTCAACACGCTCCACAACGCCAACAAGCAGATCGTCCTCTCCAGCGACCGGCCGCCCAAGCAGCTGGTGACCCTGGAGGACCGACTGCGGAACCGTTTCGAATGGGGCCTGATCACCGACGTCCAGCCGCCCGAGCTGGAGACGCGTATCGCGATCCTCCGCAAGAAGGCGGTCCAGGAGCAGCTCAACGCCCCGCCGGAGGTGCTGGAGTTCATCGCGTCCCGCATCTCGCGGAACATCCGCGAGCTGGAGGGCGCGCTGATCCGGGTGACGGCGTTCGCGTCGCTCAACCGGCAGCCGGTGGACCTCGGGCTGACCGAGATCGTCCTCAAGGACCTGATCCCGGGCGGCGAGAACGCGTCCCCCGAGATCACCGCGACCGCGATCATGGCGGCGACGGCCGACTACTTCGGGCTGACCGTCGACGACCTGTGTGGTACCTCGCGCGGACGCGCCCTGGTGACCGCCCGGCAGATCGCCATGTACCTGTGCCGTGAGCTCACCGACCTGTCGCTGCCCAAGATCGGCGCGCAGTTCGGCAACCGCGACCACACCACCGTCATGCACGCCGACCGCAAGATCCGCGCTCTGATGGCCGAGCGGCGCTCCATCTACAACCAGGTGACGGAGCTGACGAACCGCATCAAGAACGGCTGACGCACCGGCCGTCGGCCCCCTTCTCGCGCCGCTGAGGGCGCCCCGGGACGAACCCCCGAGGGCGCCCTCGCCATTTCGCGGGCCCCTCAGGAGAGCCTCGCGTCAGGAGAGCTCGCGAGCCCTTCAGGAGGCCTCGCGAGCCCTTCAGGGGGCTCCGCCGGCCCCTCTCAAGGACGGGCTTCCGGCATTCCGCCGGTCCTTCGATGGGCCCCATCCGTCGACGGGCCGACAGCCGCTGTTCGAATACCTGCCGCGTTACGGCCATCCTCCACAGATTCGGGGACTTTCTCCCGTCCACACCCTGGGGACCGGGAAGTTATGCAGATCATGTACACAGGGGCCCCTGTGGGGAGATCAGTCGGGGCAGGTCAGCCGCCTGTGGATTCGTGGACAAACGATCTCCACAGCCTGTGGACAAAGTGATGATCCACAGACTGTGGACGGAGTTGTCCACCGACAATCCACAGACTGTGGGCAGTTGTCCCCAGTGATCGCCCGCTTCTCCACATCCCTGTCCACTGTTCGGCAGCGCGACGCCCCTTCTCACTGCGTGGAGTGAAAGGCGTCACACGAAGTTGCCTGGTTGGGTTGTGGGAAAGGTGGGTAAACCTGGGGACGCCGTTGGGGAGAAGTGCCGTCGGGCTGTGCACGGTGTGTGCAGAACTTTCTGTTCTCCACAGAGACCCCTGGTTGTCCACCGCCCCCACCCACAGGCCCCGTGGACAAAATCTGCCGCCTGAGCTGCGCAAACGGGGTTATCCACGGTTTCCACAGGCCCTACTACTACTCCCAACTAGAGAGAGCTGGGAATTCGTTTCGAAGCGGGCCCTGTGCACAACTCGCTCTGTGCTGCCCGACCGCGCCTCGTCGCGACTTGACCCCGAGAGGCTCCGAGTGTCAGTGGCGTGCGTCAGACTGTTCCTCGGTGTCCTCCTCCTTCACAGGAGCCAGTGACACCGACGACAGACGACGAAGCCAGGCAGGGCGAGAAGCGCCGGCAACAGCAGGAGGCGGCAACAGTGAAGATCCGGGTGGAACGCGACGTACTCGCGGAGGCAGTGGCCTGGGCGGCGCGCAGCCTCCCGGCCCGTCCGCCGGCGCCTGTCCTCGCCGGCCTCCTTCTGAAGGCCGAGGAAGGCCAGCTGAGCCTGTCCAGCTTCGACTACGAGGTCTCGGCGCGCGTGTCCGTGGAAGCGGAGGTCGAGGAGGAGGGCACGGTCCTCGTCTCGGGCCGTCTCCTCGCGGACATCTGCCGCGCCCTCCCCAACCGCCCGGTGGAGATTTCCACAGACGGTGTACGGGCGACCGTGGTCTGCGGCTCCTCGCGCTTCACACTCCACACACTGCCTGTGGAGGAGTACCCGTCGCTGCCCCAGATGCCGAACGCCACGGGCACCGTCCCCGGCGAGGTCTTCGCGTCCGCCGCCGCCCAGGTGGCCATCGCCGCCGGACGCGACGACACGCTGCCCGTCCTCACCGGTGTGCGCATCGAGATCGAGGGCGACACGGTCACGCTGGCCTCCACCGACCGCTACCGCTTCGCGGTCCGCGAGTTCCTGTGGAAGCCGGAGAACCCCGACGCGTCCGCGGTCGCCCTGGTGCCCGCCAAGACGCTCCTGGACACCGCCAAGGCGCTCACGAGCGGCGACAGCGTCATCCTGGCGCTCTCCGGCTCGGGCGCGGGCGAGGGCCTGATCGGTTTCGAGGGCGCCGGCCGCCGTACGACGACCCGTCTCCTTGAGGGCGACCTGCCGAAGTACCGCACGCTGTTCCCCACGGAGTTCAACAGCGTGGCCGTCATCGAGACCGCCCCCTTCGTGGAGGCCGTCAAGCGCGTGGCCCTCGTCGCCGAGCGCAACACCCCGGTGCGGCTGAGCTTCGAGCAGGGCGTGCTGATCCTGGAGGCCGGCTCCAGCGACGACGCACAGGCTGTGGAAAGGGTCGACGCCCAGCTGGAGGGTGACGACATCTCGATCGCCTTCAACCCGACGTTCCTGCTGGACGGCCTGAGCGCCATCGACTCCCCGGTCGCGCAGCTGTCCTTCACGACGTCCACGAAGCCCGCGCTGCTCAGCGGCAGGCCGGCGATGGACGCGGAGGCGGACGAGGCCTACAAGTACCTGATCATGCCGGTGCGGCTCAGCGGCTGACCGGCCGAGTCGATCCGGCAGCGCCGACGGTTGTCCACAGCGCTGTGGGGGTCCGGTGGATGGATCACCGGACCCTCGGTGCGAAGCCGCAGGTCGGGGCGTACGTATGAGCGCGTATGCCCACAGGTGTGCGTGAGCGTCCGGGTTTAGGCTCGTGTGTGGGTACGCAGGTGCCCTCATGCCACGTCGCAACCTAAGGAACAACTGATGGAGCTCGGTCTCGTCGGCCTCGGCAAGATGGGCGGCAACATGCGCGAGCGGATACGCCGCGCGGGCCACACCGTCATCGGATACGACCGGAACCCGGATCTCGCCGATGTCCACAGCCTCGAAGAGCTTGTGGGCAAGCTCAAGGGCCCGCGGGTCGTGTGGGTCATGGTCCCGGCCGGTGCCGCCACCCAGTCGACCATCGACGAACTGGCCGAGCTCCTGGAGCCGGGTGACGTCGTCGTGGACGGCGGGAACTCGCGCTGGACGGACGACGAGAAGCACGCCGAGGAGCTGGCGGCCAAGGGCATCGGCTTCGTCGACTGCGGAGTCTCCGGCGGTGTCTGGGGCCTGGAGAACGGCTACGCGCTGATGTACGGCGGCGACGCGGAGAACGTGGCCAAGGTGCAGCCGATCTTCGACGCGCTGAAACCCGAGGGCGACCTCGGCTCGGTGCACGCCGGCAAGGTCGGCGCCGGGCACTTCGCGAAGATGGTCCACAACGGCATCGAATACGCGATGATGCAGGCGTACGCCGAGGGCTGGGAGTTGCTGGAGAAGGTCGACTCGGTGACGGACGTCCGTGAGGTCTTCCGCTCCTGGCAGGAGGGCACGGTCATCCGCTCCTGGCTGCTCGACCTCGCGGTCAACGCGCTCGACGAGGACGAGCACCTGGAGCAGCTCAGGGGTTATGCACAGGACTCCGGTGAGGGGCGCTGGACTGTGGAGGCCGCCATCGATCACGCCGTGCCACTGCCGGCGATCACGGCCTCCCTCTTCGCACGGTTCGCGTCGCGCCAGGAGGACTCCCCGCAGATGAAGATGATCGCGGCGCTGCGGAACCAGTTCGGCGGCCACGCGGTCGAGAAGAAGTAGCCCACGGCAGGAACGCCACAAGAACAACGCACACCAGAGCAAGCGCACCAACAACGGTCGACGAGAAGTCATCCACAGGGCCGCAGAGCGGTCCACAAGCCTGGGGGAGGTCGGCACCCGACCATGCACGTCACGCATCTGTCGCTGGCCGACTTCCGCTCGTACGCCCGGGTCGAGGTCCCGCTCGACCCGGGCGTCACGGCGTTCGTGGGTCCCAACGGGCAGGGCAAGACGAACCTGGTCGAAGCGGTCGGCTACCTCGCGACCCTTGGCAGCCACCGGGTGTCGTCGGACGCGCCCCTGGTCCGTATGGGCGCCGACCGCGCGGTGATCCGGGCGCAGGTGCGGCAGGGCGAGCGGCAGCAGCTGATCGAGCTGGAGCTGAACCCCGGCAAGGCAAACCGCGCCCGTATCAATAGATCGTCGCAGGCCAGGCCGCGTGATGTGCTCGGCATTCTGCGGACGGTGCTGTTCGCGCCGGAGGACCTCGCCCTGGTCAAGGGCGACCCCGGTGAGCGGCGGCGCTTCCTCGACGAGCTGATCACCGCGCGGGCGCCGCGCCTGGCGGGCGTCCGCTCCGACTACGAGCGGGTCCTCAAGCAGCGCAACACACTCCTCAAGACGGCCGCCCTGGCCCGTCGTCACGGCGGGCGCACCATGGATCTGTCCACGCTCGACGTCTGGGACCAGCATCTCGCGCGCGTGAGCGCCGAGTTGCTCGCCCAGCGTCTGGACCTGGTGGCCGCACTCCAGCCGCTGGCCGACAAGGCGTACGAGCAGCTGGCACCGGGCGGCGGCCCGGTGAGTTTGGAATACAAACCCTCTTCGCCCGGCATCGTCGGCCATGCGCGCGAGGAACTGTACGAGCAGCTGATGGCCTCCCTCGCCGACGCCCGCAAGCAGGAGATCGAGCGGGGCGTCACCCTCGTGGGACCCCATCGGGACGATTTGATTCTCAAACTCGGTCAGCTGCCCGCCAAGGGCTATGCCTCCCACGGCGAATCGTGGTCGTACGCCCTGGCACTGCGCCTCGCCTCGTACGACCTGTTGCGCGCCGAGGGAAACGAGCCGGTGCTCATCCTCGACGACGTCTTCGCCGAGCTGGACGCCCGTCGGCGCGAGCGTCTGGCGGAGCTGGTGGCGCCGGGTGAGCAGGTGCTGGTGACCGCCGCGGTCGACGACGACGTACCGGACGTACTGATGGGGACGCGGTACACCGTGTCCGACGGGACGGTGGAGCGAGTATGAGCGGATCCGAAGGAGCCCCGAAGCCGCCCCAGCCTTCCGGCGTGGACCTCGCGCGCGTGGCGTTGCGTGCAGCCAAGGAGGCCGCACGCGCGCGTGGGGACGCCGCGCAGCAGATGAAGCAGACACGGCGCGGCGGTCTGCGCTCCGGCGCGCGCGCAGACGGCCGGGACCCCATGGCGCTGGGCTCGGCCATCAACCGTCTGATCACCGAGCGCGGCTGGGAGACCCCGGCCGCCGTGGGCGGCGTCATGGGCCGCTGGCCGCAGATCGTCGGCGAGGACCTCGCCAGAAGGTGTGTGCCGGAGCGGTACGACGAGGACGAGCGGGTCCTGTATGTGCGGTGCGACTCCACGGCATGGGCGACGAACGTACGCATGCTCGCCCCGCAGCTGGTGGCCCGGCTCAACGAGGACCTCGGCCACGGCACCGTACGGCTGCTCAAGGTGCACGGCCCCGACGGTTCCGCCCGCCGCTACGGGCCCCTGCGCGCCCCGGGGAGCACCGGGCCGGGCGATACCTACGGGTGACCGTAGTCACATTTTCCGCTGCCTCGGCACCCGTTTCCGAGGGTCTTCCGCCGCCCGGTGAGCGGCCATGCGCTCCGGTGCGCACATTCGCATGCGGTTGCGAACATCGACCTGACCCGGGAGTAGCGAAGGGTTCACACCCGGAAGCGCTGAGTGCCACTGTGAGCCTCTTGGAGCCCCGCTCCGCATATGGGGAGTCGGGAGAGACCGGTTCAGGGCGGCACATGCGGACTCAGGTACCGGCAAACCCCCATCACTGTCGGCGCTACCGGTAGACTGGAAGCGAATCCCGCCCCATTCGTGGGGACCGCTTCGGAAACACTGTGCAACGCTGACAAAGGCTTCCACCGCAACATGCCGCAGCCGCTCCGGCAAACCCGCCGGGAGTCTGGCTTGTGCTGTGCCAGAAAGGGCGCTTCGTGGCCGATTCCGGCAACCCCAACGACAACATCCTGTCCACCGAGGCCCCGGCTGGAGTCGCCGAGGCCTCAACCACGGCGTACGACGCCAGCGCCATCACCGTCCTCGAGGGTCTGGACGCGGTCCGCAAGCGACCCGGTATGTACATCGGCTCGACCGGTGAGCGCGGACTTCACCACCTCGTGTACGAGGTCGTCGACAACTCGGTCGACGAGGCGCTGGCCGGCCACGCGGACACCATCGACGTGACGATCCTGGCCGACGGCGGTGTGCGCGTCGTCGACAACGGCCGTGGTATCCCGGTGGGCATCGTCCCGTCCGAGGGCAAGCCGGCCGTCGAGGTCGTGCTGACCGTCCTGCACGCGGGCGGCAAGTTCGGCGGCGGCGGCTACGCGGTCTCCGGCGGTCTGCACGGCGTGGGCGTGTCCGTGGTGAACGCCCTGTCCTCCAAGGTCGCGGTCGAGGTCAGGACCGACGGCCACCGCTGGACGCAGGACTACAAGATGGGCGTCCCCACGGCGCCGCTCGCCAAGCACGAGGCCACCGAGGAGACCGGCACGTCGGTCACCTTCTGGGCCGACGGCGACATCTTCGAGACCACGGAGTACTCCTTCGAGACGCTCTCGCGGCGCTTCCAGGAGATGGCGTTCCTCAACAAGGGTTTGACGATCAAACTCACTGACGAGCGCGAGTCGGCGAAGGCGACCTCCGGGGCGGACGAGGCAGGCGCGGACGAGACCGCCGAGGTCAAGACCGTCACCTACCACTACGAGGGCGGCATCGTCGACTTCGTGAAGTACCTCAACTCCCGCAAGGGCGACGCGGTTCACCCGACGGTGATCGACCTCGAGGCGGAGGACAAGGACAAGAGCCTCTCCCTCGAAGTCGCGATGCAGTGGAACAGTGGTTACACCGAGGGGGTCTACTCCTTCGCGAACATCATCCACACGCACGAGGGCGGTACGCACGAAGAGGGCTTCCGCGCGGCGCTCACCAACCTGATCAACAAGTACGCGCGCGACAAGAAGCTGCTGCGTGAGAAGGACGACAACCTCACGGGTGACGACATCCGCGAGGGTCTGACGGCGATCATCTCGGTGAAGCTGAGCGAACCTCAGTTCGAGGGGCAGACGAAGACCAAGCTGGGCAACACGGAGGCCAAGACCTTCGTCCAGAAGGCGGTCTACGAGCACCTGAACGACTGGCTGGACCGCAACCCGGTCGAGGCGGCGGACATCGTCCGCAAGGGCATCCAGGCAGCCACCGCGCGCGTGGCGGCCCGCAAGGCCCGGGACCTCACTCGGCGCAAGGGCCTCCTGGAGACGGCGTCCCTGCCGGGCAAGCTCTCCGACTGCCAGTCGAACGACCCCATCAAGTGCGAGATCTTCATCGTCGAGGGTGACTCCGCCGGTGGCTCGGCCAAGTCCGGCCGGAACCCCGAGTACCAGGCGATCCTCCCGATCCGAGGCAAGATCCTCAACGTGGAGAAGGCCAGGATCGACAAGATCCTGCAGAACCAGGAGATCCAGGCGCTGATCTCGGCCTTCGGTACCGGAGTTCACGAGGACTTCGACATCGAGAAGCTGCGCTATCACAAGATCATCCTGATGGCGGACGCCGACGTCGACGGCCAGCACATCAACACCCTGCTGCTGACCTTCCTGTTCCGCTTCATGCGGCCGCTGGTCGAGGCCGGGCACGTGTTCCTGTCCCGTCCGCCGCTCTACAAGATCAAGTGGGGTCGGGAGGACGTCGAGTACGCGTACTCCGACCGGGAGCGCGACGCGCTGATCGAGATGGGCCGTCAGCGCGGCAAGCGCATCCGGGAGGACTCGATCCAGCGCTTCAAGGGTCTCGGCGAGATGAACGCCGAGGAACTGCGCATCACGACGATGGACCAGGAGCACCGCGTCCTCGGCCAGGTCACGCTCGACGACGCCGCCCAGGCCGACGACCTCTTCTCGGTCCTGATGGGCGAGGACGTCGAGGCGCGCCGCGCGTTCATCCAGCGCAACGCCAAGGACGTCCGCTTCCTCGACATCTGAGTCGGTCCCAGCTGACCGCACCAGGAAGGATCCTCACCGGCCATGGCCGACCAGAACACTCCAGTGACGCCCGAAGAGGGCGGCGAGACCGTCATGCGTGTCGAGCCCGTCGGGCTCGAGACGGAGATGCAGCGCTCGTACCTCGACTACGCGATGTCCGTCATCGTGTCCCGCGCGCTGCCCGACGTACGTGACGGCCTCAAGCCCGTCCACCGCCGCGTCCTGTACGCCATGTACGACGGCGGTTACCGGCCCGAGAAGGGCTTCTACAAGTGCGCCCGTGTCGTCGGCGACGTCATGGGCAACTACCACCCGCACGGCGACTCCTCGATCTACGACGCGCTGGTCCGCCTCGCGCAGCCGTGGTCGATGCGGATGCCGCTGGTGGACTCCAACGGCAACTTCGGCTCTCCGGGCAACGACCCGGCGGCGGCCATGCGCTACACCGAGTGCAAGATGGCGCCGCTGTCGATGGAGATGGTCCGCGACATCGACGAGGAGACCGTCGACTTCACGGACAACTACGA
Organism: Streptomyces ipomoeae 91-03; assembly: GCF_000317595.1. GTDB lineage: Bacteria > Actinomycetota > Actinomycetes > Streptomycetales > Streptomycetaceae > Streptomyces > Streptomyces ipomoeae. The sequence goes on from NZ_AEJC01000675.1 coordinate 16,605, forward strand.
CGGCCGCTCCCAGGAACCGACCGTCCTCCCGGCCCGCTTCCCGAACCTGCTGATCAACGGCTCGGCCGGTATCGCGGTCGGCATGGCGACCAACATCCCGCCGCACAACCTCCGCGAGGTCGCGGCCGGCGCCCAGTGGTACCTGGAGAACCCGGAGGCCTCCCACGAGGAGCTCCTGGACGCGCTGATCGAGCGCATCAAGGGCCCCGACTTCCCGACCGGCGCCCTCGTGGTCGGCCGCAAGGGCATCGAGGAGGCGTACCGCACGGGCCGCGGCTCCATCACGATGCGCGCGGTCGTCGAGGTCGAGGAGATCCAGAACCGTCAGTGCCTGGTGGTCACGGAACTGCCGTACCAGGTCAACCCGGACAACCTCGCGCAGAAGATCGCCGACCTCGTGAAGGACGGCAAGATCGGCGGCATCGCGGACGTCCGCGACGAGACGTCCTCCCGTACGGGCCAGCGGCTCGTGATCGTGCTCAAGAGGGACGCGGTCGCCAAGGTCGTCCTCAACAACCTCTACAAGCACACCGATCTGCAGACCAACTTCGGCGCCAACATGCTGGCCCTGGTCGACGGCGTGCCGCGCACCCTCTCCCTGGACGCGTTCATCCGCCACTGGGTGACGCACCAGATCGAGGTCATCGTCCGCCGTACGCGCTTCAGGCTGCGCAAGGCCGAGGAGCGCGCGCACATCCTGCGCGGCCTGCTGAAGGCCCTGGACGCCATCGACGAGGTCATCACGCTGATCCGGCGCAGCGACACCGTCGAGATCGCGCGCGAGGGCCTGATGGGCCTCTTGGAGATCGACGAGATCCAGGCCAACGCCATCCTCGAGATGCAGCTGCGCCGCCTGGCCGCCCTGGAGCGCCAGAAGATCCTCCAGGAGCACGCCGAACTCCAGGCGAAGATCAACGAGTACAACCAGATCCTCGCCTCCCCGGTCCGCCAGCGCGGCATCGTCAGCGAGGAACTGGCCGCGATCGTCGAGAAGTACGGCGACGACCGCCAGACCAAGCTGATCCCCTACGACGGCGACATGTCCATCGAGGACCTGATCGCCGAGGAGGACATCGTCGTCACGGTCACGCGCGGCGGCTATGTCAAGCGCACGAAGACCGACGACTACCGGGCGCAGAAGCGCGGCGGCAAGGGCGTACGGGGCGCGAAGCTCAAGGAAGACGACATCGTCGACCACTTCTTCGTCTCCACGACCCACCACTGGCTGCTGTTCTTCACCAACAAGGGCCGCGTCTACCGGGCCAAGGCCTACGAGCTGCCGGACGCCGGGCGTGACGCGCGTGGACAGCACGTCGCCAATCTGCTGGCCTTCCAGCCGGACGAGTCGATCGCCGAGATCCTCGCGATCCGCGACTACGAGGCGGCGCCCTATCTGGTGCTGGCCACCAAGGGCGGTCTTGTGAAGAAGACGCCTCTGAAGGATTACGATTCGCCCCGCTCCGGTGGTGTGATCGCGATCAACCTCCGTGAAAAGGGGGACGGTTCCGACGACGAACTGATCGGAGCCGAACTCGTCTCGGCGGAGGATGACATCCTTCTGATCAGCAAGAAGGCACAGTCGATCCGCTTCACGGCGACGGACGATGCGCTGCGCCCCATGGGCCGTGCCACCTCGGGTGTCAAGGGCATGAGTTTCCGTGAGGGAGACGAGCTGCTCTCGATGAATGTTGTTCGACCCGGTACGTTCGTGTTCACTGCCACAGACGGTGGGTACGCGAAGCGGACCGTCGTCGACGAGTACCGCGTCCAGGGCCGCGGTGGCCTCGGCATCAAGGCCGCCAAGATCGTCGAGGACCGCGGTTCGCTGGTCGGCGCGCTGGTGGTCGAGGAGACCGATGAGATCCTCGCCATCACGCTGTCGGGCGGTGTTATTCGTACGCGAGTCAATGAGATCAGGGAAACCGGCCGTGACACCATGGGCGTCCAACTGATCAACCTGGGCAAGCGCGATGCCGTGGTCGGCATCGCCCGTAACGCCGAGGCGGGGCGCGAGGCGGAGGAAGTCGACGGCGACGAGGCCGTGGACGAGACCGCTGAAGGTGCCACCACGACCGGTACGGCCGAGGGTGAGGCGCCCTCGGCCGAGTAGCACGAGGAGTGAGACAGCGTGAGCGGAGCCACGGGCGCCGGATCGTCCGGTACTTCGGCCGGCCCTTCGACCGGTGCGGAAGCGGGCGGCGGCGGCCGTGGCTCCGCCGCGCCTGCGATGGACACGCACACGACCCAGCTGAAGGCGATCAAGCCGACCGTGGCCGACTCGCCGGCGCCCGAGCGGCAGGGATCTCAGGGGGGAACCGTGACGGACACGCGAGGTCCGCAGGCCCAGCAGTCCGCGCCGGGTGGTCCGGCCGCGGCTCCGGGAGGGCCCGGCCCGGCTCCGGCGCAGGCACAGCCTCACACGCAGCCCCCGGCACAGGCCACCGGCTCTCCGCTGCCCGGGGAGCGACGGCCACAGCAGCAGGGCCCGTACCACCCGCCGCAGGCCTACCAGCCGACCCCTGAGGAGGCCTCGCGCAAGCCGCGCACGGGTGCGCGTACGACGCCTCGTACGCGCAAGGCACGGCTGCGCGTGGCCAAGGCCGACCCGTGGTCCGTGATGAAGGTCAGCTTCCTGCTCTCCATCGCCCTCGGCATCTGCACGGTCGTCGCCGCCGCGGTGCTGTGGATGGTCATGAACGCGATGGGCGTCTTCTCCACGGTCGGTGCCACCATCTCCGAGGCCACGGGCTCGAACGAGTCCAACGGCTTCGATCTGCAGTCGTTCCTGTCGCTGCCCAACGTGCTGATCTTCACCACGATCATCGCGGTCATCGACGTCGTCCTCGCCACGGCCCTCGCCACGCTCGGCGCCTTCATCTACAACCTCTCCGCGGGCTTCGTGGGTGGCATCGAGCTGACGCTGGCCGAGGACGAGTGAGCGACACCGCACAGCCGCACGTGGGCCCGGGACCGGGCGCGTGAGCCGGGGGACGGCGTAAAACGCTGTCCCCTACGGGGTGTCCCACCTCGTCATGGGCCCTGATCGACCCCCTCCAGGTATCGATTTTGGGACTGCCCACGTCGTGCGCTAATCTTCAGGAGTCAGCGCGCGGGACACACACCGCAGAGCGCGGCGGGGCTATAGCTCAGTTGGTTAGAGCGCATCCCTGATAAGGATGAGGCCACAGGTTCAAATCCTGTTAGCCCCACCAGCATGAAGACCCTCAACCGATCATGGTTGGGGGTCTTCGTCGTTCCTGGCCGACATCAGCCGACATCAGTAGATGAGCGACGGGACATGAGTGAGTTGGGCAGGACATGAGTGCGTTGGCGTAGAGGAAATCCCCGGCCGTTCCCGGCCGGGGATTTCTCATTCTGCTGAGGGCGTCGTACGCAAGATCGCTGTCGTGTCTCTGTTGGGTCTGTCGGGATCGTGAATCAGCGCTGGAGGGGTGTGGCCGGCTCGGATTCCGGGAGCTGGGCGCCGGAGACGGCTGGCCTTGTTACGACGGTGACCATGTCGGCGGCCGTGTGACGGCGGCAGGAGGGCGAGGAGCCGTGGGCCTCGGCGCGGATGCGCTGCTTCATCGTCGGGGGCAGCGAGCGGTCGTGAGGCCTGGTCTGGAGGGGTAGGGACGGCGTCGTCGCGGGGGTGGCGCAGTTGCGGGTCGTCGCGGTCCGCGGTACGGCGGCGACCGCCGTGGTCGTGACGAGTCCGAGCGCCGTGCACAGCGCGAGGAAGGCGGTGATGATGGCGGTCCACAGCTTCATGACCTTGTTCTGGGCCATGGCCCCTCACTTTCGGGTTGGGCGATTTGCGTACTTTCCTCATGATGTGTATGTGGGCTCCGAAGTGGTGGACCGACGCTCCTGGTGCGTCGCTCTTCGGATGAACACCACTCGGATGGGTGCAGGGGGCGCGGAAAGCTCTGGAAAGTCGCGGAAAGTCGCGGAAAGTCGCGGAAAGTCGCGGAAAGGAGGGGGTGACGGGGGGCGGGGTGTCGGTCGTCTGTGACCTGGTGAGGCCCGTCGGAGGCGGCAGGGCTTGCTGAGGTGTGCGAGATGTGATGGACCTGTGTGATGACCTTGCGATCGGAATGGTGCCATCCGTTTCTACTGCGGTCTTCCGGGCGGAAGTTGAGGAGCCGACGTAGGTCACCGTTGGATATCGGTCGGTGTGTATAGTCGGGCGCCAGAGGTCCCCTACGTCAAGGAAAGACGAGGTCGCGCGGTGAAGAAGCTTCTCCTGGTCGCACTGGCCGCCATCGGCGGGCTCCTCGTGTACCGCCAGATCCAGGCGGATCGCGCCGAGCAGGATCTGTGGACGGAGGCGACTGACTCCGTGCCCACGGGTTCGTGAACATCGACATCAATCTCAGAGCAGACCCCGGCCGCGCTTGTGGCCGGGGTTTTGTGTCGCCGGGATGCGTAGGCCCAGGGGGTTGGGTGTATTCCGTGCGGTGTGGATCTTCTGTGCGATATGAGTCCACTCAAGTGAATGATGTGGTTGCGATGGCAAATGAGAGGTTTTCATAGGGGGCGTTTTCGGACGCTCGTCCACAGGAAGGTGGGCACGCGCGCGTACGGCCCGGCAGGATAGGCGCGTTCGGGGCTACGGCTTCCCGGCTACGACTTCTGGACTTCGACTTCTGGACTTCGACTTCGGATCCGCGACTTCGACGCTGCGGCTTCGGGGCTGCGACGAGGGGTGGCGCGTGATGGGGCGGCGCACGGTCTGGTGGCGAGCTGCGGCAGCCGTGGGAGCGGTCCTGTGTGTGACGGCGGCGCCGGTCGGCCCCGCCGTGGCGGCCGATGCGTCGGCCCCCTACTCCTACGCCGAGGACGCGACGACGGTCGAGGGCTCGACGAGCACCACGGGAGCCGTACGGCTGCTGCCCGGCAAGACGTACCGGAGCTCCATCCGCCCGGGCGACAAGCTCTACTACCGCCTCGATCTCGATGCCGTCACCAACGCGTACGCCTCTGCCACGGCCGTCCCCGCCGTGGGAGCCGCGGTCGCCTCCTCCGACGGCGTCAGGGTGACCGTGGAGGACGCCGACGCACACCGCTGCTCCTACGAGACCGCCCGCTTCGGCCCGACCCGCAGCGCGCACCCCGTCACCGCCTGGGCCTCGCGCGTGATCGGCACCGACGAGTACATGTGCCAGGGGGCCGGGACGTACTACGTCGTCGTCGAACGGGTCGGATCGGGGGCGTCGGCGGGTTCGCCGGCCGGGTCGTCCGCCGGTGCGTCGTCGGGCGCGTCCACCTCGGGCTCCGTCGCGGGGGCGGGCGCGGGCACCGGATCCGGTACGGGCTCGCCTTCCGGTTCGTCGTCGGGCTCCGGGGTGCAGGGCGCTGCGGAGGAGTGGGGGCTGGAGCTCGGGTACGTGGTGGAGCCGGCCGTGAAGAAGGGCGGCTCGACGAGCGCCCCCGAGAGCTGGAACTCCGCGTCGCCCGAGGCACTGCAGAGAGACCCCGAGCCACGTCGCGGCGGCAGAGGTTTCGCCACGGCGACGCCTGTGGCGCAGGGCATCTGGCAGGACAAGAGCGGGATACGGGCCGGGGAGACGCTCTACTACAAGGTGCCGGTCGACTGGGGGCAGCAGCTGTACGCCACCGCCGAACTGGGCAGCACGACAGGTGGCGACGGCTATGTGGGCAACGCGCTGGTCATGTCGCTCTACAACCCCGCACGAGGGTTCGTCGACGACAAGATCGTCAACTACGGCGGTGATCAGCGGTCCGCCGACCTGAACCCGCTCCCCCCAGTCGCCTACGACAACCGCTTCTCCCTCGACGACGAGGTGAGCGGAATGCGGTTCGCCGGCTGGTACTACCTGGTGGTCCACCTCGGTACGCCGGTCGCCGAACACTTCGGAGAGGAGCCCATCGGCCTCACACTGCGGGTACGGGTGTCGGGGCAGGCGCAGGCCGGGCCCGGGTACCTGGGGGTGGCCCAGCCACGCGGCGTCTTCGAAGTCACCGACGAGGACCAGGAGGCGGCGGAGAGCGGGGCGACGGGGGACACGCTGGACGGGGACGGTGAGGACGGGGACGGTGGTTCGGGGGGCACGGAGGGCTCGGTCGGCGGGGAAAGCTCTGGGAGTTCCACGTTGGCCGGTGACGAGCGGCTTGCCATGACGGCGGTCGCCGCGGGCGGGATCGGCACGGGGAGCCTGCTCGTGCTTTTGCTCGTGGTGTGGACAGTCGTGGCGCGCAGGCGGGCGGCTCGTGCGGAGTCGGCGGGGCAGGGGCGGGGGGCGACGCCGGGGAAGGTGCCGGGGCCGCGTATGGCTCGGCGGGGGCGGCATGGGCCGTCTCGGGGTTGGTAGGACGCACGGGACGAGCGGCTGCCGGATGAGGGGCGCTGGGCTCGGGGCCGAAGGGGCTGCGGGGGGATGGTCCGCTGAGCGCGGGTGTGGAGCCGTTGTCGGGTGGGGGTTCGCTGGCGGTATCGGCTGGGTGTGGGCCGTCGGCAGCCGTTCGGCCGGGCGCGGGGTCCCGGCGCGGGGGCGTGGCTGCCGGCCGTCTCGTTGTCGTTGTGCAGAGGTCAGAGCCGGCTCAGCGCCCAGAAACCCACAGCGAAGCAGGCCAGCGCCACCAGCAGGACCGGGACGACGACTTTCGCGGGCGGGCCCGGGCGCCGTCGCGGAATCGCCCTCGACCGACGTGGAACCTCCGCAGGCCCGGCGGTGTATGAACCAGTAGAGGCGTACACGTGCTGCCGCACCGACGAGGTCGGGGCCTGAGAGAGGCCCAGGGGCGGTTGCGGCTGGGGGGAGGGCACATGCGTGGGTTCGGGATGCGAAGCAGGCAGGGGCGTCGCGGCGGGGGGAGTGGCCTGCTGCTCCGTTTGGTGCTGTGGGTAGCCGGGGGCGTGCTGCTGCTCCGCCTGGCGCGCCGTTGCATGGGCGGCCAGCACCTGGGGCGGCGGCAGGTGGAAGCTGCCGGTGTCCGACATCGTGGACGGTTGCGGCGGCACAGGGTCGCGCTCGGGGCGCGGGGGTACGGCGGAGGGGGACGACTCGGGAGTGGGCGCCGACCCGGGGGATCCATGGGCCGGCGATGCGTGGCTGGGGTGCGCCGAAGACGCGGAGCCCGAGCCCTGATACCACTGCCCGGAGCCGGAGCCGGAGCCGGAGCCGGAGCCGGAGCCGGAGCCGGAGCCGGTCTGCGGCGGGGCGCCGCTGGGCATGGGCGGCGCTGATATGGAGCCCGTGTAGGGAGACTGGGGCATGGAGCCGGCGGGCGGAGCCGGGGGCGCAGTGCCCGTGCCGGGCTGTGACGGCGGGTTCTGAGATGGCAGGGGCTGTGGCTGTGGCTGCGGACCCGGGAGCGGAGGGTTGCGGGGCGGCGGTGGCGTCACATCCACGCCGGACGATGACAGGCCTCCCGCGACCGGTGATGTGCCGCTGGAGAACGGCGATGCCCCAGCCCCACCTCCGACCGGCCGCGAGGGCGAAGACGAGGAGGATGTCGAGGAGGGAGGAGCCGATGAGACGGGAGCCGAGGAGGACGAGGAACTGGACCAACCAGGCCAGTTGGGAGGAGTGTCCGTAGGCGCTTGAGGAGCGTCCGTCCCCCGACCGGGAGTTGGTGAGGACGTACTGCCGGTGCTGCTGCCGGTGCCGTCATTGGCGCTGGAGTTGTGCCTGTCCAGCCCTGATGCCCTGTGCAGTGGCCCTTCGGGTCCGAACCCGGTGGGGAGAGGGCCGAGTTGGTCGAAGATCTCCACCAGCTCGTCGTCGGCCGTCGGCTCGGGCAGGAGCTCGATGGCTGCGGCGAGGGCTTTACGGGCGCCCGTGGCGGTGCGGAAGCGGGCGTTGGGGTCCGGCTGGAGCAGCGTGGCGATCACCTGCCACAGAGGCTCCGGAATGCCTCGGGGAGCCTTCGGGATGCCGTGGGCGGCGAAGTGCTCGATGAGCGCCTTGGCGTCGGGTTTGGAGCCCTCCAGCAGATACAGGGCGACCAGGCCCACCGCGAACAGGTCGGCCGGGAAGTCCGGGTCCGCGCCCAGCATCTGCTCGGGGGCGAAGTAACCCGGCGTTCCCACGACGTAGTTGGTCTCGGTCAGCCGGGGCTCGCCCAGGCGCATGGCGATGCCGAAGTCGGACAGACGCAGGCGGGGCCGGGCGGTGCCGGTGGCCTCCAGCAGCACGTTGGCGGGCTTGATGTCGCGGTGGATGACACCCTCCGCGTGCACGGCGGCGAGGCCGGAGAGCAGTTGGTCGAGCAGCTCGCAGACGTAGGCGGGCGGAAGGGGGCCGTAGTCGTTGACGAGGTTGACCAGGGAGCCTCCGGCGACCAGGTCCATGGTGAAGAGGACCTTGTCGTCGTCGGCGGCCCAGCTGGCGGGCGCGAGCACATGGGGGTGGTCGATCCGTACGGCCTGTTCACGCACGAATCGCAGCAGGGCGTGCGCGTCACGCTGCTGCAGTACCTTGGCTGCCACATACCGGCGGCGCCGGTGGTCCCAGGTGCGCCATACCGCGCCGACTCCCCCGCGTCCGATCGGGTCGACCAGTTCGTACCGGCCGGCGAAGACCTCACCCATGGCTGTGCGTCGTTCCCCCTTCGGCTCCCCCCTTGGCTGCCCGTCGGCAGAGGACACGGCACTCACGCCGCCCTCCGCGAAGCCGGCTTTCGCTCACCCGGCCTCCCCTCGGAGCTCGCTTCCGAACCTCTGTCCCCCTGTCGGTAGGTGTCGTTCTGCTCCGCGGTCCTCCTCGGCCCTGCCTCTGCCTCGTCCTCGGTCGGCTCTGTCGGAGCCTACGTCCACGTTTCCGTGGCGCTCACGGAGCCCGCTCGGCGTTCCTGGTCCCCTCGGCCCCCTTGTCGGCCGAGGCCCGGTCGCCGAACCCCCTTCGGTGACCGGGCCTCGGGCTCAGTTCTGGTGGGACTGGTAGTGGGCCACGGCGTCGGAGGTGCGGCCGGCGCCGTACACCCGGAGGAACTCTGCCAGTTCCGGGTGGGTCGGGGCGAGGGTGTCCGCCGCCTCGATGATGTCGCCCGCGGCCGCGACCGAGCGCAGCAGCGACTGGATCTCACGGACGACCCGCTTGACCGTGGGCGCCCCCGAACTCGTCGCCGACTGCGTGGTGTTGTTGAGCACAGATCCCCCCTGGGACTTCTTGATCTCGTCCATGCGCTCGGTCGCCTCGGCGGCGCTCACGCTGCCGTCGGCGACCTGCCCCGCCAGGTCCTGCAGCAGCTGCACTCGCTGGACCACTGCCGGATTGCCGATCTTGGCACGCTGACCGCTCATCAGCTGCGACAGCATCGGTGCTGACAGGCCCAACACCCCCGCGAGACGGGCCTGGTTGAGACCCAGGTCCTCGATGAGCCTACGGAAGAGCGCCCCCAACGGCTCTCCGTACCAGTTCCGCTGCAGCTCCCGGGCTCTTGCGGTCGCTTCCTGCTGTGCGGCGTCCATTGCGTCTCCCCATCGCTTCCCCAAAAACTGCGGTTCGCTGTAGCGAACCACGACGAGCATCTTACGGAGAGTGGTCGTTCACGGGGACCCCCAATCTTTTTGCGAGATCCCGGGGGTGACCCGGTACTCTGGTCTGCGGCGCCTCCCAGTGGTCGGTACTTCTGGGCGGACGCTTCCCTTCCGGGGCCTTAGCTCAGTTGGTAGAGCGCTGTCTTTGCATGGCAGATGTCAGGGGTTCGACTCCCCTAGGCTCCACAGCGGATTGACCGGGCCGGACGTTTTAGAGCGTCCGGCCCGGTCTTTTGTTGTGGCCCGGTGCCGGGTGCCCGTCGGTGCCCCGTGCGAGGGCCGTCGCGATCGCTATCTGTGCACTTCGTGAGGGGATGGCCTCTGGAAGGGAGTGACGTGTGGTGGCACGTGTCGGCGTGCGCGAATGCGAAAACCATGGTGTGGGTCACAGGTGGGTGTGACTGTCTACGCGCATAACTCTTCGCAACCGGACCAGTACATTCCGGAAGGTCCGCTTCGGGGGCGCGTTCCGAGGGGGTGGTGGTGCGGATGTTTCACGTGAAACAGGCCGACGGGGCAAGAGGAGCTCAAGGTCCCTGCCCCACCAGCCTGTTGGGATGCCCTGGA
>NZ_AEJC01000676.1 GCF_000317595.1 Streptomyces ipomoeae 91-03
GTCAGTTGCGTCCGGCCATGACTCCACGTCGACGTCCCAGACCGCGCCGGTGACCCAGTCGGTCTGGTCCGACAGAAGGAAGGCGACCGTGGCGGCGACGTCGTCGGCGGTTCCCGTACGGCCGAGAGGGTGGAAGGCGTTGAACCCGTCCAGCGCGGAGTCGACCTCCCCCTTGGGGATGAACTCCTCGTAGATGGGCGTGCGGACGACGGCGGGGGCGACCGCGTTGACGCGGATGCCGTGCGGGGCGAGTTCCATGGCCAGGTGCTGGGTCAGGGAGTGCAGTGCCGCCTTGGCCATCGAGTACGCCGACGACGGCGTCGCGGCGACGGCCTGGTGGGCCCACATGGACCCGATGTTGACGACGGAGCCCTTGATGTCACGGGCGATCATGTTGCCGACAACGGTCTGGGTGAGGAAGAAGAAGGCCCGGTTGAGGGCCTGGTAGCGGTCGTAGTCCTCATACGTGTGGTCCACGAAGGGCTTCGGGGCGAACACGCCGGCCGCGTTGACCAGAAGCGCGGCGTCGGCGTGGCCCTTGGCCAGATCGGTACGCAGCCGTTCGACGGCGTCGGCGTTGGCGAGGTCGGCCGCCAGCGCGGTGACACGGCCGGAGTCTGCCAGAGCGGCGGCGGCTGCCTCGGCGCTGGAGGGGGTCCGGCCGGTGACGACGACGCTGCCGCCGGCGTCGAGGACGTGCCGGGCGATGGCCTGACCCATACCGCTGGTGCCACCGATGACGATGGCCTTCTTGCCAGTGAGATCGACGATGGTGCGGGACATGCTGAGCTCCTGGTGAGAGGGCGGGCAGGGGAGAATCCGAGCCCGGGATGCGGGAAGCGGAGAGGAAAGTGACGGCTGCGGCCCCGGGAGGGGGAGCCGGACGGCGCTGTGGGGCCCGACAGGTCGGACGGTCTCGTAGAGCCGGACCTCGGGGCGGCGGACAGCAGCGGTGACAGGCCGCCGCCGACGTCCTTGGTGCACAGGTCGCTGTCGAGGTGGGCGCGGGCCTGGTCGACGGTTCAGAAGCCGTGCAGCACCTGGACGTCCTCGTCGCGCACGAGCAGCTCCTTGGAGGCGGCGCGGACCGTGTCGAGGAACGGCTGCCTGTACCGCTGGTGGACACCGACCGCCTCGATGCGCCGCGCCTTTACCGCAGGGAGGGGGATTTCCAGATAAGCCATCGTGCGTCCTTTACCGTCTCGCGGCCCACGAGGAATCCGCAGGTGTTCGGTGCACGCCCCAACGTAGATATCCCGAAAGACGTCCGGTAGAGGCTCATCTGTGATGTGGCCATAGTCGAAGGTAATTACTTGCCCAGGGGTGCGGCAGCCTTGGCGAGGGCATCCACAAACTCCTCGATATCGGCGGCCAGCGGGTTCTCGCGCGCCCAGACCGCCTCGTAGGAGAGCTCGACCGGGGTGCCGGAGCGCACCAGCGGCCGGCAACTGGCGTGCTGGTGAGTCACTTTGGAGCGGGGCAGGAGCGCCGCGCCCACTCCCAGGCCGGCCCACTCGTCCAGGACGCGGTAGCTGGACGCCTCGCCGGGATAGGTGCGCAGGGGCAGGTCGTTGCTGTGGAAGAGCTGGGTGGTGAACGTGGTCAGTCCGCAGGTGTCGGGGACGAGGATGTAGGCGGCGTCGGCGGCGGCTCCGAGCTCCACCGGACCTTCGGCGCCGGGCCGGGCGATCGGGTCGCCGTCCTCGGGATCGGCGGTCTGGGGCATCTGGCGGTGCAGTTCGCCGCGGCCATGGGGTTCGAGACGGTCGCGATCGGCCGGGGCGAGGAGAAGCGTGAGCTCGCCGAGGAACTGGGCGCGCGGCACTACATCGACACCGAGCGGCAGGAACCTGGGGCGGCGCTGCGGGAGTTGGGCGGGGCGGGGCTGATCCTGTCCACGGCCTCCAGCAGCAAGCCGCTCGCGGAGCTGGTGGACGGGCTCACCCCGCACGGACGGCTCACCGTCGTCGGCTTCGACGGATCCCCCCTGCAACTGCCCCTGGCCAAGCTCGTCATGGGGGCTCGCAGCGTCACCGGTCATCTGACCGGCAGCCCCGCCGACACCGAACAGGCCATGCGGTTCGCGGTCGCCACCGGCGTCCGCCCCCGGGTGCAGACCGTCCCGCTGGAGGAGGCACAGCAGGCGCTCGACACCCAGCAGAACGGCAAGGCCCGCTTCCGGATGGTCCTCGTTCCCGGCGCCTGACCGCCGTCGTTCCCAGTGCCTGACCACCGTCATTCCCAGCACCTGACCACAGCCGTAGAGCACAGAGACGAGTAGAGAAAGGGAGCCGTACATGCTCCAGCATGACGGCCACGACGTCGTCGTGGTCGGTGCCGGGATCGCCGGACTGGCCGCGACCGCCGCCCTGGTCGCCGCCGGGCGCGACACCGTGTGCCTGGAGGCCCGCGAGCGTCTCGGTGGGCGTCTGCTCAGCACGGCCGCCCCGCCCGGGGCCCTCGACCTGGGGGCCACCTGGTTCTGGGCCGGGGAGAGACGGGTCGCGGATCTCGCCGCGCGGCTCGGCGTCGACACGTTCGAGCAGCACCTCGCGGGGGACACGCTCGTGCAGGACGCCACCGGCGTACGACGGCTGCCGGGCAACCTGATCGACGCCCCCGCCCGCCGCTTCGCGCTCGGAGCCGACGCCCTTGCCCGCGCTCTCGCGGCCGAACTGCCGACGGACGTCCTACGACTGGACAGTCCCGTCACCGCGATCCACCGCCACGTCACCGGCGGGCTCGAAGTCCGTACACCGAGCTCGGTGCTGCGTGCCGAGCATGTCGTTGTGGCCGTACCTCCCGCGCTCGCCCTCGCGCGCATCGACTTCGGCTCGGAGCTGCCGCCGGAACTGGTCCGCCTGGCTCGGGCGACGCCGGTGTGGATGGGAGCGGTCGCCAAGGTCGTCGCCCGCTATCCGGCCGCCTTCTGGCGTGGCGAAGGGCTCGCCGGGGCGGCGGTCAGCAGAACCGGTCCGCTGCAGGAGCTCCATGACATGTCGGGCCGCGACGGGCGGCCCGCCGCGCTGTTCGGCTTCGCCGCGGCCCAGGCCGTCGGCCCCGGATTCGAGCAGGCGGTGGTCGCCCAGCTGGCACAGCTCTTCGGCCCTGCCGCAGCCGAGCCCGAGACGCTCCAGATACAGAACTGGAGCAGCGAACGGTGGACCGCTCCGCCCGCCGTGCACCGCTTGGCCGACTACTCCCTGTTCGGGCACCCCTTCTACCAGCGGCCCGCGCTGGACGGCAGGCTGCACTGGGCATCGACGGAGACGGCCGACCAGTACGCCGGGCACATCGAGGGTGCCCTCGCCGCCGCCGAGCGAGCGGTGACGGCGTCCCTGACGACAGATGAGGCGAACTCATGCTCCAGATAGACGCGTTGTTGCGCGAGTACGACCGTGCCCGTGCCTACACCGACGAACTGTGGAAGGACCTCACCCCGGACGAGGTGACCTGGCGCCCGCACGAGAACTCCAGCGCCATCGGTTGGCACCTGGGTCACCAGGCCCACGTCGCCCACTTCATGATCCGCAACCTCACCGCGGCCGAGCCCAGCCCGGACCCGGAGCTGGACGCCCTGATGGATTCGGCGAACCCCGAGCGTTTCCGCGGAGCCCTGCCCACGATCCGACGACTGACCGACTTCCGCACCACGGTCGCCGAACGCGTGCACGCCCGCATCGGGGACATCGCCGCCGGCCGGGTCGGCGCCCCCACCCAACTCACCATCGTGGCCACCCACTTGCTGACCGCGCTCATCAACCACGAGTACCAGCACGACCAGTGGATCAGCGAGGTCCGCGCGGGCGACCTCGGCCACGCGCTCCCGTCCGATCCCGACAGCGAGCACATACGCCGTATCGACGGCTATCTCGTCGTCGACGTTCTGTAGCCATGGGGAGAAACTCGCCTGTGACAAGCACCGCCCCGGACACCACCGCCGGTATATCCCCCCGGCCCGAGGCACAGCGCCGCGTCCTCGCCGTCCTGGTCAGCAGCCAGATCCTCAGCGGGGCGGGGCTCGCGGCCGGCATCACCGTCGGCGCCCTGCTCGCGCAGGACATGCTCGGTTCCACCGACCTCGCGGGTCTGCCCAGCGCCCTGTTCACCGCCGGCTCGGCCCTCGCCGCCGTCGCGGTGGGCCGCATCTCCCAGGCCCGGGGCCGTCGACCAGGCCTGGCCGCGGGATACCTGACCGGCGCCGTCGGCAGCGCGGGCGTCATCGCCGCCGCCGTCGCCGACAACCCCGCACTGCTCTTCATCGCCCTGTTCGTCTACGGCGCCGGCACCGCCACCAACCTCCAGGCCCGGTACGCCGGAGCCGACCTCGCCGCGCCCGCCCATCGCGCCCGCGCCGTCTCCACCGTCCTGGTCGCCACCACCCTCGGCGGCGTCGTTGGCCCCAACCTCGCCGCGCCCACCGGCGACCTCGCCGACACCCTCGGCATCCCCGCCCTGGCCGGGCCGTTCCTGCTCTCCGGTACCGCCTACGCGCTGGCCGCCCTCGTCCTCGCCGTATGGCTGCGCCCCGACCCCCTGCTGCTCGCCCGCAGCCTCGACCTCCAGCAGCGGACGACGGGTGACGCCGCCGAGCCGGCCCCCGCACACAGGCGCGGTCCCGAGCTGATGACGGGGGCGCTGACGATGATCCTCACCCAGCTCGTCATGGTCGCGGTCATGACGATGACCCCTGTGCACATGCACGACCACGGTCACGGCACCGCCGCGCCCGGTCTGGTCATCGCCATCCACGTGGGTGCCATGTACCTGCCCTCCCCGCTGACCGGCTGGCTCGTCGACCGATACGGCCCGACCGCCATCGCCGCCGCCTCCGGCCTCACCCTCCTCGCCGCCGGAATCACCGCCGCTGCGGCGCCCGCGGACTCCGTCGCCCTGCTCGCCCTGGCGCTCGCCCTGCTGGGGCTGGGCTGGAACCTCGGCCTGGTCTCCGGCACCGCGATGATCACCGACGCCGTGCCGCTGGCCACCCGCGCCAAGACCCAGGGGCTGGTCGACGTCTCCATCGCCATCGCCGGCGCCACCGGCGGCCTCGCCTCCGGCCTCGTCGTGGCTGCCGCCGGCTACCCCGTCCTCGCCGTCACCGGCGGCATCCTCGCCCTCGCCGTCCTCCCCGCCATCGCCGCCACCGCGAGCCGCCGGTGAGCCGGCCCGCCCCGCCCGCCGAAGCCGACCGCGAGGTCGCCGACCGGGGCAGAGCCCGGCCGCCCCGACGTACGTGAGCCACGAACCCGTCACCGTCGTGAACCTGGCCCAGCTGCCCGCCCGCGCGGCGACCCCCGCGCCACCCGGCCGGAGCGGCTTCCCGAAGCAGGGCGGCGCGATCGGCGCCGCCGGGCGAGCCTGTTCACCGGCACCGACCAGGGGACCGCGCTGCTGGGCCGGTGCCGCTCGTCGTGCCGGCCTCGGCCGCCGGACGGCCCGGCGCGAACAGCGGCACTCCGCACTGCGGCTGGCCGGGGCGACTCCACGGCAGATCCTCGCCATGACCGCCGTCGAGGCGGCGGGAGTCGGCGCGGCCGGAGCCCTGGTGGGCGTACTCGCCTACACGGCACTGCTGCCCGCGCTCGCCGAGCTCCCCTGCGGCCTCGGCGCCTGGTGCACCGGTCAGCTGTGGGTGGGGCCGATGTGGTGCGCGGCGGTGGTGCCGGCCGCCACCGCGCTGATCACCGTCAGCGCGGGTGACGCTGCTGCGCCAGGTGGCCACCTCGCCCCTGGGCGTGGCGCAGCAGGCCGACCCACACCGCACCCGCGGGAACCGCCTGGTTGGCGTTCGTCGAGGTCCTGCTCTGCATCTGCATCTGGGCGACCACGGGCGACAGCGGCCGGCCGAAGACCCGGTGCCGGGGCCGCCGACGGCGAGACGGCGATGGCGCCGACCCGTGAGGTGAGCGGCCCGACGCGCGTCCTGGACGAGTACGTCTACGGCGACGAGTACGTCTACGGCGCCCTGCGCGGCGGCGCCCGCGGATTCCTGCTCAAGGGCTCCGGTCCGACGCTCCCCGCGGAGACGGTCCGCGCCGCCGCTGTCCCGGCGAAGCCTGGCGGCGATCTCGGCGTTCGTACGGCCGCAGGGCGACCAGGCGGATGACGGCCCGTTCGCGGTCGGTGACCCCCGCTGGGTGAAGTGGGGGGGAGTGGGTCGCGCGTCCCGCTCCTCTGAGCCGGCCGTGGCGGTCGCTCAGCCCGTTCGAACGCTGTCGTGCAGGTGGGTGAGGAGGCCGCCGGTCAGCTCGGCCAGCTGGGTCACCTGGTCCGGCGAGAGGGCGTCGAAGACGAGTCTGCGTACCGCTTCGACGTGGCTGGGGGCGGCCTGCGCGATGGCGGTTCGGCCGGCGGGGGTGAGACGGAACGTGGAGCCGCGCCGGTCGGTCTCGCACTCCTCCCGCTCGACCAGTCCCCGCCGCTGCATCCGGGCGAGCTGGTGGGAAAGGCGGCTCTGTTCCCAGGCGAGGGAGGCGCCGAGGTCGCGGACGCGCAGCCGGTGGTCGGGCGCGTCGTGGAGGCGGCCGAGCACTTCGTAGTCGGCGAGGGAGATGCCGTGCTCGTCCTGGAGCTGCCGGCCCAGTACGCACTGGAGCCGCGCGGTCAGATTGACCAGCCCGCGCCATGCCTGCTGTTCCTCGGTCGTCAGCCATGTGGTCATGAGAGCAGCCTAGCGGAATGCATGACGCGTCATGTAAGTTGCATGATGTGTCATGGAACGATATCGCGCGGCCCGGGAGTGGTGAGGAGCAGCCATGAGAGCCGTCACTGTGAGCGCGTTCGGCACTCCGCCCGTGGCGCGCGACGACGTTCCCGAGCCGGTGGCGGGGCCCGGGCAGGTGCTGGTGCGCGTGCAGGTGTCGTCGGTGAACTGGTTCGACGTGGACATCGCCCATGGGATGTTCACGGAGACGGTGCCGCACAAGCTGCCGATCACCCTGGGCCGGGACTTCGCCGGGATCGTCGAGGCGGTGGGCGAAGGCGTCCGCACCGTCGAGGCCGGTGACGAGGTCTTCGGGGAAGTCCCGATGGGCGAGCCGGTCCACGAGGGTGCCTGGGCCGAGCTCATCGCGACCGGCGAGCACACGCTCATCCGCAAGCCCGCCGCCCTTGACACCGCTACCGCCGGGGTCGCCGCTGTGGCGGCCACCACCGCGGTCCTGGCAATCGACGCGCTGGACCTGGCGCCCGGTGACACGGTCCTGGTGGTCGGCGCGACCGGCGGCGTCGGCGGCATCGCGGTGCAACTCGCCCGCGCGGCCGGTGCGACCGTCCTCGCGCCGGGACTGCCCGAGGACGAGGACTACCTGCGCGGCCTCGGCGTGAGCGACGTCCTCCCGAGGGGAGACGACGTCATCGCCGCCGTGCGCAAGCATCACCCCGGCGGGGTGGACGCGCTGCTCGACGCGGTGACCGCGTACGAGATCACTCCGTTCGCGGACATCGTCCGGGACGGCGGCCGGATCGCCTCGCCGACCGACGCGGCCGGCTACGGCCCCGGCTGCACCAACGTCACGCGCGGCCCGTGCACCGAGATCCTCGGCCGCGTGGCGCGCCACCTCGTGGACGGCACGATCACGATTCCCGTCCAGGAGAGCTACGACCTGGCGGACGCGGCCCAAGCCCTCACCGCTCTGGCCGCTCACCACACGCGCGGCAAGATCGCCGTGCGTGTCGCCTGAAGTCCTGACACCCTTTGAAGGAGCAGTCGTGACCACACAGTTGACGGGCCGACGGACGCTGACCCGCATCACCACCAAGCAGCAGCTGGGCCCCGACGCCCAGGTCGACGACAAGGCCCTCGTCTTCGTCCCGACCGACCCGGCCCTGACCGACCCGTTCCTCGCCCTGGTCGAGGACTGGTTCTCCACCCCCGGTTTCGAATGGCACCCCCACCGCGGTCTGGAGACGGTCACCACCGTGATCGACGGCGTTCTCGAACACGGGGACAACCTCGGCAATGCCGGTGCCCTTCAGGCCGGTGAGGTGCAGTGGATGACCGCCGGGCACGGCATCGTCCACCGCGAGCTCGCCTACCGCGACGAACGCGCGCACACCCTGCAGATGTGGCTCAACCTGCCCGCCGAGAAGAAGCTGACGCCGTCGCGGTACCAGGACCTGACCCGAGCCGCCATGCCCCGTGTGCACGCGCCGGGCGTCAGCATCGACGTCCACGCGGGCACTGTCGGCGGCGTCACGGGTGCGGCCCGGACCCACCATCCGGTCCAGGGCGTGGTCGCCACGTTCGACCCCGGCTCCTCCTACGACCTTCAAGTCCCCGCCGAACACCGCCTGTTCGCGCATGTCATGGACGGCCGCCTGCTGATCGGCGGCCGGGAACTGCACACCGGACAGACCGGCTGGTCCGACCCCGTCACCGCGGAAGCGGGCGATACGGCGACCACGACGCTGCATCTCGCGGCTGTCGACCCCGAGCGGCGCGCTCGCGTGATGGTCTACAGCGGTACGCCGTTGCGTGAACCGGTCGCACTCGGCGGCCCGTTCGTGATGAACACCAAGGTCGAGATCACGAAGGCGTTCACCGACTTCCATGCCGGCGCCTTCGGCCCGGTACCGCGTCTGGCCCGTCTCGCCTACGACCGATGACCGGTGGCCCTCGGCGCCGGGAGACCACCAGAACCTGAGCTCTGCACGAACCTTCCCCATTTCCCGAACTCACAGCAGCGCGATGGGACATCCACAGCAATCCATCAGGGACGCGGGACAGGATCAGGGGCATGCCTGCCGCCAGTGGAACCCTCGGAAGCCGTCAGAGCGCGGTGCGTGTGCTGACCGTCGACGACGAGCACGAGCTGACCGAGCTGCTGTCGTGGGCCGTGACGGAGGCGGGCTGGCAGCCCTTCACGGCGGAGGACGGGCGCAGCGCCCTGACGCTCGCACGCGGCTGTGCCCCGCACGCCGTCGTCCTGGACGGGATGCTGCCCGACCTGGACGGCGTGCACGTACTGCGACGACTGCGGTACGAGAACGCGAACCTGCCCGTGCTCATGCTCACCGCCCGCGACACGCTGGAACACCGCCTCGACGGGCTGTCGGCCGGCGCGGACGACTACGTGACCAAGCCCTTCTCACTGGAGGAGGTCATGCTGCGACTGCGCGGCCTGCTGCGCCGCGCCGGTGCCGAACGGGAGGCGGCGGACGAGCCCGTACGGGTGCTCGGCGATCTGGTACTGGCCGAGACGACCCGCCAGGTGCAGCGCGCCGGGACGCCGATCGAGCTCACCGCGAAGGAATTCGACCTGCTCAGCTATCTGATGCGGCATCCGCGGCAGGTGCTCAGCAAGGCGCAGATCCTCGGCGCGGTCTGGAACAGCTCGTTCGAGAGCGAGGGCAATCTCGTCGAGGTGTACGTCTACAGTCTGCGCGGAAAGATCGACAAGGGCCGGGCGCCGATGATCCACACGGTGCGCGGCGCGGGTTACGTCATCAGAGCGGCGGACGGCAGAACATGACGCCCCTTCGGGGAAGGGGGCGCTCGCTGCGGGCGAGGCTGGTGCTGTTCACCACGGTCACGCTGGCCGTCGTCTGCGCGGCGATGGCGCTCGCCACGGTCCTGGTCCAGCGTGCCCATCTGCTGGACGACCTGGACCAGCGTGTCCGTGACGCCGTGGAGCGCAGTCAGGGCGGGGCCCACTACCGCGCCGGAAGCGCCACGGACCTGAGCTTCCTCAGCGAGCAGGGGCAGCCCGCCGGTACCGTCGCGGCCCGTCTCTCGGACGGCGAGGTCACGGCCGCCGAGGTGGTGACCGAGGACGGCGACCGCAGGACGCTCACCGCCGCCCAGCGTGCCGCCCTGTCCGGCGTCACCGAGGACGGCACCCTGCACACACGTACGATCCCAGGTCTCGGCACCTACCGTGTCACCGCCGTCAGCGGCGACGGCGCTCCCGTGCTGGCCGGGCTCCCCATGGACGCCGTACAGGACGCGATCCACCAGCTGATCGTCACCGAGACAGTGATCGCCGGCGCCGGACTCGCCGTCGCGGGCTGTGTCTGCGCGGTGGTCATACGGCGTCGGCTGCGGCCTCTGGGCCGGGTGGCCGCCACCGCCGTCGAGGTGGCGCGGGCGCCGCTGGACCGTGGGGAGGTCGCCGGTCTCACCCGGGTCCCGGCCGGGGACACCGACCCCGCCACCGAGGTCGGCCAGGTGGGCGCCGCCTTGAATTACCTGATCGACCGCGTCGAGTCCTCGCTCGCCGGGCGGCAGCGCAGCGAGGAGCGCATGCGCCGCTTCCTCGCCGACGCCAGTCACGAACTGCGCACCCCGCTGGCGTCCATCGCCGGATACGCCGAGCTGATGGACCGGGGCGGAGCGAGGATCGAGCCGCAGCTGGCGTGGCGCCGGGTCTCCGCGCAGTCGGCCCGCATGACCGGGCTCGTCGAGGACCTGCTGCTGCTCGCCCGCCTCGACGAGGGACGGCCGCTGCAAGCGGTGACGGTCAACCTCGCGACCCTGGTGGCGGAGGCGGTGTGGGACGCGCGGGCGGCGGGCGGCGACCACGACTGGCAGCTCGCACTACGTCTCGACGAACCGGCCACGGTGACCGGTGATCCGGCCCGGCTCACCCAGGTCGTGGCCAACCTGCTGGCCAACGCGCGCGTGCACACCCCGCCGGGCACGCGGATCACGGTCGCCGTGGAGACCACGCGCGCGTGCTGCGTCATCCGCGTACGGGACGACGGCCCCGGCATCCCGCCCGCCCTCCTCCCGACCGTCTTCGAACGCTTCACCCGCGCCGACACCTCCCGTACCCGGACCCCCGGCAAGGGCGGCGGCTCGGGCCTGGGCCTGGCCATCGCGGCGGCGATCACACAGGCGCACGGCGGCGGCATCGACGTCGAGAGCGAGCCCGGACGCACGGAGTTCACGGTCACGTTGCCGTGCGCCGCCGACCTCCGCCGAATCCCCAGCACATTCACAGACTTGCAGGTCAGCCATGCCGTACACGGCGATGCGGGCGCTGTTTCCCCTGCTGTGCGGAATCCGGTTCAGCTCAGCCTCAGTTCGGGGCCCCAGGGTTGTCGGCGGTGGCCGGCCAACCGTGGACGTGCCCATGACGAAGGGAGCCAGCGACGATGACCGAGCTCGACACCGGGGAGAGCACGGAGCGCGATCCGGAGCAGGAGAGGGGCCGCCGCGCCCACGCGAGCCGCCGCAACTTCATGCGCAAGGTCTTCTTCGCCTCCGGCGCCACCGCCGTTGCCACGATGGGCGGCGCCGGTGCCTGGGCCGCGCTCGCCGACGACTCCACCACTACGGCCGACGCCTCGGCGAGCCCGACCCCGAGCGGCGCTCCCAGCGGCGGCCCGGGTGGCGGCGCCGGAGGCCCCGGCAACCAGACGATCACCGAGGACTTCTTCGGCCTGACCACCGACGGCAAGCGCATCGACGACCTGTTCACGATCCACTCCACCAAGGTCGCCACCGCCTCCGTCATCGAGGCGGCGAACGCTTTCCTGGCCGGTCTCACCGACACCCAGAAGACCGCGACGCAGTTCACCGTCCACTCCACCGAGTGGCGCCTGTGGAGCAACATCGACTCCTACGACCGCCAGGGCGTCTCCCTCGCCGACCTGAGCGACGACCAGAAGGCCCTCGGGACCGCCCTGCTGAAGGCGGCGCTGAGCGCCGACGGCCTGGAGACGACGGAGAAGATCCGCAAGATCAACCAGGCGGCGGGCGAGGCGATCAACAACACGAACTCCTTCAACGAGGACGCCTACTACTGGACCCTGATGGGCACCCCGTCCGAAATCGAGCCCTGGGGCTTCCAGTTCGACGGCCACCACCTGGTCATCAACTACTTCGTCCTCGGCAGCCAGGTCGTGATGAGCCCGTGCTTCTGGGGATCGGAGCCGACCTCGATGGAGATCGACGGTGAAACGGTCACCGTCTGCCACGAGGAGGTCGCCGCCTCGCTGGCCTTCATCAACTCCCTCACGACGGCACAGCAGTCAGTGGCGATCGCCTCCTCGACCAAGTCGAACGAGTCCATGAAGGCGGGAGCGTTCTCCGACAACACGGTCCAGGCGTACGAGGGCATCCGCGGCAACGCCCTGAATGCCGCCCAGAAGAAGAAGCTCCTCGGCATCGTCGAGGCGTTCGTCGACCGGGCGAAGGCGGACGTGACCAAAGTGCGGATGGAAGAGGTCCGCCGACACCTCGACGACACCTACGTCACCTGGGCCGGCGGCACCGCCGACGACTCCGCCTTCTACGTCCGCGTCCACAGCCCCGTCGTCTGGGTCGAGGTCGACTGCCAGGCCCCCGGCCCCCTCGCCGGTGCCTACGGCGCCACCCAGGGCAGCACCCCCACCCAGAAACACGTCCACTCCATCATCCGCACCCCCAACGGCAACGACTACGGAAAGGAGCTCCTCAGGCAGCACTACCTGACCTCACCTCACCACCAGTGAGGCACTCGGACATCCCGTCATGGCGGAGAGCCGCGTCCCGCACCCTCGATGACGCCCTGCGGTACTTGGCGGCCACGCCATACCGGCACGACGTCACTTCGGGAGCCACGCCGACCGAGGCCCAGCGTGCGGTCTCCGCGACACTGCTGTGGCATCTGCGGGTTCTCGCCGGCTGGCAGCCGGCCGCCGGCGCCGACGCCATCCGGGCACTCGCCGCTGGATTCGAAATCTCCAACACCGAACACCACCTGAGGGCTCTCGCGGCCGACTCCCGTCAGCCGGGCGCCGAACGCCTCCGTCCCCCGGCCTACCGTCTGGGCGCGCTGGCGATCGCCTGGACGCGGCTCGCCGGTACCCGTACGCCGTCGGAGCTGCGGACCGCGCTGGCGGCCTCCGTCTGGGGCGACCCCCGGGGGCGACTCCCCCGCCGCGGTCGCCACCGGTATGCGGGT
>NZ_AEJC01000677.1 GCF_000317595.1 Streptomyces ipomoeae 91-03
CACGCCGACGAACTATCTAACGTGCCGTGACCGCCACATCACACATTGAGGCGGAATGTTTGAAACACCGCTCCGACCTGCGGCAACGCGCTTCCTGGGGGGCGAGGTCAGCACAGAATCAGCACGGGAGATCAAGGTCAGCACCTGCACCGCTTCCTCGAACCCGCGGCCTCCCGCGACGCCTCGGTCGGCGCGTCCACCGGGACCGGCCGCATGACGTCCAGCCTGATCTCCCGGCGGCGGCGCCAGGCATCGGGTGCGAGCTGTAGATGTCGACCGTCGTCCTGATGGACTTGTGGCCGAGCCGGCGTGAGACCTCGTGGATGGGGACGCCGTTCGCCAGGGCCGTCGAGGCGAGGAAGTGACGGAGACCCTGAGGGGTGTACTGCGGCTTGCCATCCGCTCGCACGAGGCCGGTGGCCTTCAGCGCCTTCTTGAAGTGGTACGCGTAGGCCGTGGCCTTGGGCATGGTGCCCTTGCTCCTCTCCCGGGTGCGAAGAAGACCTCCGGTTCCGTATCTCGGCCCGTCCTGTCCTTGAACACCACCGGCACGGCGTTCCACCGCTCCATGGGGGCGTCGATCTCTTCTTCGAGGAACGGCTCCGTGGGGATGTCGCGGTACTCCCCTTCCGCCCGGTGCTGTGTCATGGTCGCTCCGGGGAAGTGTTGACGGCATGTGATTCCGACCCCCGACAGGGCTTCACCAGAACTGCCGGAGGTTGAAGCTTTTCAAGGAGATGTTGCTCGCAGGCTCGGTCGAACTCCTGGCATAGAGCAACGGCATCGCTTTCTGGGGCGAGCCATACGCGGCGCTCCATGCGAGCCACTGATACGCGTCCCATCCCCGCTCCATACCGATTCCCACGCCGTCTTTCCTCAAGGTGGTCAGGGCCAGGCGATGGTGGAAGGCGACATGGTAACGAGCCCGGACCTCCAGGGGGCGCCGCTCGTACCGGTCGAACCAGCACAGCGCCGATACGCCCCGCTCACTGGGATGTTCGCCGTTCTTGTGCAGCCTGAGCAGATGGTCGAGGTCGTGGCGCTCGTTCCGCATGAACCGCTGCATCGTCCCCATGGCCGCCTCGACCGCCGAGTGCAGTGTCTCCCCGCTTCTCCAGTGCGGTTCGGCGGGCGCACCGGACCAGTCCGGGCCGAAGACCTCGTCCATGTCACGCTCGACCAGGTCGCTGAAGGGATCGAGCGGTGTGAACCGGAATTCCGTGTTCGAGACGGCGTTGTGGCGCGCCAGCGCCGCCCGTAGGTCGTCCGCGTGCTGATCGAGGATGCGGAGCAGATGTTCCACCCGTCCCTCGGTCGCGTAGTGCAGGAAGACCAACGAGTTCACCGTGCTGGCGGCCCGGTCGGTCGCCGTCTGCTGGGAAACGTTGACCGTCCGCTTCCTGGCGAGCGAGTTGTCCATCAGCGCACTGACGAACGCCACCATGCGGGCCGTGCCCGGACCGCTGACGTGCCCGGGAAGCACCGGGTCGGTCACACCGGCCCGGTGTGCGCACAGTCCGATCTCCACGTCGAGGGCAGGCCTGTCTTCAAGCAGCGCCGAGAGGAAACGCGCGCCTTCCAGATAGCGGTTCGACTCCGGGTTGAACGTCTCGCCCTGTCGGCTGAAGCGGAAGCCGGCGATCATCGTGGGGACCAACGCCAGCATGCGCGACACGCTGAGGGCACTGCGGTCGGCCCTGGACAGCCGGTCCAGTAACTCTCTCGCCTTGATGATCTCCTGACGTGCGGCGAGCTGACCGCTGCCGGCGTAGATCATCGCTGCGATCGCCGCCTCCCACCGGCGTGGCCGCTTGAGCGCCAGCGGATGGATTCCCGCAATCTCGTCCGGGGAAGGAAGCCGCGTGTCAACCGACTCGGCGTCCTTACGGATGTCGCACAGCACCGCTATCTCTCGCACGTCGATCTTCGATCCGTTGTAGCGGCTGAGCGCCTGCGACCTCGAATAGTCCCAAAACGTTAT
The DNA here is from genome assembly GCF_000317595.1 of Streptomyces ipomoeae 91-03. Classification (GTDB taxonomy): domain Bacteria; phylum Actinomycetota; class Actinomycetes; order Streptomycetales; family Streptomycetaceae; genus Streptomyces; species Streptomyces ipomoeae. Next base: position 1,982 of record NZ_AEJC01000677.1, read on the forward strand.
GTAGTCGGCCATCACTTCGTTCTTCCTGCAGTTCGTCTCGTTCGGATGCCTGTCGGCCGCGACAGACCCCGCCGCGCTGGTCAGCCGTCTTCAGTCGCCGGGTCCGTCCCCGTCCTGGCGGACCTGGCCGACGGCACGGCGAACGGCGGCCAGTGCGGCGGTGGCCGCCGCCGCGCTGGTGGCCAGCAGGGCCCACGGCCACCAGGGGCCCAGCGTCAGCGCCCCGGTCAGGACCAGCGGGGCGATCGCTGAGCCAACCCCCCAGGACAGCTGGTGCAGGCCCAGGTGCCGGCCGGGTACGTCCTCGGGGGCCATACGAACGGCCACGACGTCGCTGGTGGGGGCGTGCATCAGTTCCGCCGCGGTGAATACCAGTACCGCGACCGCGAGCAGCGGCAGTATCGCCGTGCGCGGCAGCCCGCTCGCCGTGCCGAACAGCACGGCCGCCGCGGACCACAGCATGGCCGCCCATTGAAGGACACGCAGGTACTCGCGCCGTTCCAGGCGCCGCACCACCAGGGCCTGACCCGCCGTCACCAGCGCGGTGTTCAGCGCGAACACCGCGCCGACGACCCAGGAGGGCTGGTGCAGCCACTGCACGACATACAGCGGTACGAGCACAGGAAGCGCCGCTGAGACCAGTACGAGCAGCGTGTTGGCCGCCACCATGGTGACGTACGCGCGGTCGGGCCGGGGCCGGGCCGGGCGGGGCCTCGGAACCGCCGGAGCCGGGCCGGGGGACGGGGGCCGGGCGGCAGTCGGCAGCAGGGCGATCAGGACCGTGGCGAGGGCGTAGCTGACCGCGTTGCCCGCCATGACCAGCCGCAGGCCGGTCGGGCCGAGCCCGGCCAGGAAGCCCGCCGCGAGCCCGCCGACCGCCATCCCGACGTTCCGCAGGGTGCGTTCGAGGCCATACCAGCGGAGCAGCTCGTCGGGTCGGCAGCGGCGGGCCAGGAACGCCCGGTTGGCCGGCCAGAACAGGTTGTCCCCCAGCGCCGCGAGCGTGGCCAGGACCAGCACCGCCGGCCACGAGCCGGTCGTCATATAGCCGAGGAACGCCGTCGCGCGCAGCACATGGGCCGTTTGGACGAGCCGACGTGGGCCCCACCAGTCCATGAGCGGCCCGGACAGCGGCCCCGCGGCCAGGGCGGCAACCCCAGCCACTGTCAGCAGCGTGCCGGCGGTCGCCGCCGTCATTCGGTCCTGGCCGGTCAGGTAGAGGAGCAGGAAGGGCACGGCCAGGCCGCTGCCCGTGCTGTCGACCAGCACGGCGGCGAGCAGCAGCCGCTGACCGCCCAGCCGGGGCAGACCGAGCGCCGTGCTCAGTCGTCCCGGCCGCGGCGGCGCCGACGGTGCCGCGCTCATCGCGGCGC
>NZ_AEJC01000678.1 GCF_000317595.1 Streptomyces ipomoeae 91-03
CCGCCCCGCTTCACAGCCGGCTGTTGCCGGACCCGACCGTCAGCTGTCGCTCTTCGGCTGCGTCAGGTCGTAGAAGGTGGTGCCGTCCACGGTCACCGTCTCGAAGTTCTCCTGGACCCAGGAGCTGATCTGCGAGGAGGTGCCGTCGCCGCTGCCGCCCATGCCGCCGCCGGTGCCGCTGGAGATGAAGTAGTGGATCTTGCCGTCCTCCACGTACTTCTTGAACTCCGCGAGGGTCGGGGACGGGTCGGTGCCGTTGAAGCCACCGATGGCCATGACCGGTTCGCCGGTGGAGAGCTGGTAGCTCGCCGCGTTCTGGGCGCCGATCGCGGCGGCGGCCCAGGTGTAGTCCCCGGCGTTCTTCTCCAGCAGTTCCTTGGCCTCGTCGCTGACGTCGGCGCCGTTGAGCAGACCGCCCATGCCGCCGCCACCGTCACCGCCGGGACCGCCGCCCATGCGGCCACCGTTCTGCGTCTGGCCGTTGCCCTGGTTCTGCTGGCCCTGGCCCTGCTGGCTGTTCTGGCCGCCGCCGAAGCCGCCGGTCGGGGGCTGGCCCATCTGACCGTTGCCGTTCTGGCCGTTCTGGCCGTTCTGCCGGCCCTGCTGGTTCTGGCCCGGCATGCCGCCGCCACCGGGGCCGCCGCCCATGCCGCCACCGCCGCCGGGACCGCCCCGGCCGCCCTGGACGGACGGTCCGGCCGTGATGATCGAGCCGGTGTGGCCCTCGTTCAGGGTGGTGAGCGTGTACGCGGTCGGACCGGCGAGCGCGGTCACGATGCTCAACCCGACGACCCCCATGGCCAGCTGCCGCCCGAGCCTGCCCACGAAGATCAGGCCGAGCGCGGCGACCAGACCGCCGACCAGCACGACCCACTTCAGCCAGGGCAGATAGTCGGAGGAGCGGTTGAGGAGGACGTAACCCCAGACCGCGGTGGCCGTCATGGCGGCGGCCAGCGTGATCGAGGCCCCGTACTTGTCGCGCCGGTCCCAGAGCAGAGCCGCGCCCATGCCGATCAGCGGAGCGATGTAAGGCGCGAGGGCGACGGTGTAGTACTCGTGGAAGATGCCCTGCATAAAGCTGAAGATCACCATGGTGATCAGCAGCGAGCCGCCCCAGAGGAGGAAGGCCGCGCGGGTGGTGTCGGTCCGCTTGAGCTTGCGGGTGGCCCAGATCGCGGCGGCCAGCATGATCAGCGCGGCCGGGATCAGCCAGGAGATCTGGCCGCCGATGCTGGAGCTGAACATCCGGTCCCAGCCGGTCTCGCCCCAGTTGCCGCCGCCGTTGCCGCCACCGCCGCCGACGCTGCCGGTCTCCTCGCCGTTGATGCGGCCGAGGCCGTTGTAGCCGAAGGTCAGCTCAAGGAAGGAGTTGGTCTGCGAGCCGCCGATGTACGGGCGGGAGGACGCCGGCCACAGCTCGACGATCGCGACCCACCAGCCGCCGGAGACGACCATCGCGAGCCCAGCGAGCAGCACCTGCCCGACCCGCTTCTTCAGCGAAGCCGGGGCGAGGACGACGTACACCAGTGCCAGCACCGGCAGGATCAGGAAGGCCTGCAGCGTCTTGACCAGGAAGGCCAGGCCGATGGCGACACCGGCCCACACCAGCCACTTCGTCTGGGCCTTCTCCATCGCGCGCAGCGTGCAGTAGACCGCGGCGGCCATCAGCAGCGTGAGGGCCGCGTCCGGGTTGTTGAAGCGGAACATCAGCGCGGCGACGGGCGTGAGCGCGAACACCGCCATGGTGATGAAGCCGGCCGTGGCGTTGAAGCGACGGCGTACGGCCGCCCACAGCACCCCGGCGGTGGCGACGGCCATCAGGACCTGCGGGAACAGGATCGCGAAGGAGTTGAGGCCGAACAGCCGTACGGACAGCGCCATCGGCCACAGCGAGGCCGGGGGCTTGTCGACGGTGATGGCGTTGGCCGAGTCCAGCGAGCCGAAGAAGAAGGCCTTCCAGGACTGGCTGCCCGCCTGCACGGCCGCCGAGTAGAAGGAGTTGGCGTAACCGGAGGCCGTGAGGTTCCAGGTGTAGAGGCCACCGATGAGGAGGAGGGAGAGGAGGAACCCGGGGCGGATCCAGCGGTTGTCCTCCGGGCGCCCTCGCCACAGCCGCTGGGCGAAGGGCTGCTTGGGCTCACCGGAGCCGGTGCCGGGGGCCGGGGTGCCGGACGGGGCCTGAACCACCGGCTCCTGTACGGCCGTTCTCGCCGCGGGCGGCCCCCAGTCGGGACCGGTGGGGCTCGCACCCCCCTGCTGACTGGTCGTCTCGAACTGCGTGGTCATCGTGCGTTCCTCGAATCCTGATCGTGCGGGCGCACCGGCCGCATCTGCATGGTCGCGTCCCCCCAGGTGCGGTCCGCGGCATCGCCGGCGCGGAACTGGGTCGTCGTGCAGGGGTTCGTGCTGTACGGGTTCTGGGGCACCGAGGCGTACTCGGCGCGGTGGTTCTGGGGCGCCATCGGGTGGAACCGGTCCTGGTGGCCGTACGGGCCTGGCCGGCCGGGGCGCACCGCCGACGACGCGGTGTTCGTGCCGCTCGTGCTCGTGGTCGCGTAGGCGGGCGAGGCGGCGTTGTGCGGGGCGGGGGTGTGCGCGGCGACGACGGTCGAGGACGAGGCGCCCCCGTCGCGCCGGTCCGGGAACACCCAGGCCCTGAAGAGCAGGAACCGCAGCACCGTCGCCGCGAGGTTGGCGGCGATGAGGACCGCCAGTTCCGTGGAGTGCGCGGGGGCGGAGGTCGCCGCGTTCAGCGCGGCCAGGGAGCCACTGGTGAGGGCGAGGCCGATGCCGAACACCACCAGGCCCTGCGCCTGGTGCTTGACGACTCCGCCCCGGCCGCGGACCCCGAAGGTCAGTCGCCGGTTGGCCGCCGTGTTGGCGATCGCCGAGACGAGCAGGGCGAGCGCGTTGGCGATCTGCGACCCGGCGAACGTACGGAAGCCGCTGTAGAGCAGCAGGTAGAAGAGGGTGGACAGACCGCCCACGACACAGAAGCCGAGGAGCTGGCGGGCGAGTCCGCGCGGTACGTCCTTGATCTCCCGGTCACGTGGGTCGTCGCCGAACGGCCGTGCGAGCCGGTCGAGTGCGAGGGACCCGGTGGCGAGGGCCTTGCCGACCCGCCACACACCCTTGAGGTCATCGGTGGCCGTCTTCACGATGTGGACGGTCGAGTCCGGGTCGTCGACCCAGTCGACCGGCACCTCGTGGATCCGCAGCCCCGCGCGCTCGGCGAGCACCAGCATCTCGGTGTCGAAGAACCACCCGGTGTCCTCGACCAGCGGCAGCAGCACCTGCGCCACGTCCCGGCGTATCGCCTTGAACCCGCACTGCGCGTCCGAGAACCGGGCCTGGAGCGAGCCCCGCAGGATCAGGTTGTACGCCCTGCTGATGAACTCGCGCTTGGGCCCGCGCACCACCCGGGAGGACCGGGCGAGCCGGGAGCCGATCGCGAGGTCGGAGTGACCGGAGATCAGCGGGGCCACCAGCGGGAGCAGGGCGTTCAGATCGGTGGACAGGTCCACGTCCATGTAGGCGAGGACCGGCGCGTCGGACGCGGACCACACGGTCCGCAGGGCCCGCCCGCGCCCCTTCTGCTCCAGGCGGAAGGAGGTGACCTCGGGGATCTCCGCCTCCAGCCGCGCGGCCGCCTGGGGGGTGGTGTCCGTGGACGCGTTGTCCGCGATCGTGATGCGGAACGCGTACGGGAACGTGCGCGCGAGATGCTCGTGCAGTCTGAGGACGCACGGCTGGAGGTCCTTCTCCTCGTTGTAGACGGGGATCACTACGTCCAGGACAGGCGTACCGGCGTTTCCGGCCGGGAGGTGCTCCCGCGCCGGCAGGGTGCCGGGAGAAGAGTCGGTTCGCATGACAACTACATTTGCGATCCGCTCTGTTATGCCCGTGTGCTCACACTGTGGTGTGCCTGTGAGTCCGGTTGCCGGCTTGTTGCGTCGGTTACGTCGAGGTCGGTGTCGTACGCCGTGTCGTCGAGCTGCCAGTTCGCGGCGTCGTCGAGCAGGGGCATGGGGCCGCCCAGCGCCGGCAGATGCACGGTGAACACGGTCCTGCCGGGCACGCTGTCGACGGTCACGGCACCGCCGTGCGCGTCGGCGACGGCCTGCACGATGGCGAGGCCGAGTCCGGTCGAACCGGAGGCCCGGGACCGCGACGAGTCCCCTCGCGCGAACCGCTCGAAGACATGCGGCAGCAACTCCTCCGGAATCCCCTGCCCGTCGTCCTCGACGTCGACGCACATCCACGCCCCACGCCGCTGCACGCGCGCGGTGACGGTCGTACCCGGTGGCGTATGCGTACGCGCGTTCGCCAGCAGATTGACCAGCACCTGTTGAAGCCGCGCGGCATCCGCCGACACGAGCGCCGGCATGTCCGGCAGATCGAGCCGCCAGTTGTGACTCCGCCCGGCGGCACGGGCGTCGCTGACGGTGTCCACCACGAGCGGAATGAGATCGGTCTGCTCGAACTGGAGCGGACGTCCCGCGTCGAGCCGCGCAAGCAGCAGCAGATCCTCGACCAGCAGAGTCATCCGACCGGACTCGGATTCGATCCGACCGAGCGCATGCCTGGTGTCCGGCCCGATCTCCTCTCTGCCGCGCCGGGTCAGCTCGGCGTAACCACGAATGGACGCGAGGGGAGTACGGAGCTCATGACTCGCGTCCGCCACGAACTGGCGCACCCGCATCTCGCTCTCCTGCCGCGAGTGCAGGGCGCTGTGAATATGATCGAGCATCCTGTTGAGCGCCGCCCCCACCTGCCCGACCTCGGTGTACGGATCGGTCTCGGACGCGGGCACACGCTCGTTGAGCGTCACCTCACCGGTGTGCAGGGGCAGTTCGGAGACCCGGGTGGCCGTGGCCGCCACCTTGCGCAGGGGCCGCAGCGCGACCCCGACGAGCACGGACCCGGCGATACCGGCGGCGACGAGCCCGGCGCCGGTGACGCTGAGCTCTACGGCGATGAGGGTGCTGAGGGTGCTGGTGACGTCGGTGGTCGGGAGGGCGACATAGTAGGCGCCATTGTCACCGCTGCGGTACATGACGCGGTAGTCGCCGAGCCCCGTGATGGTGATGGTGTGGGCCTTGCCGTCCTTGGAGACAGAGTTCAGCTCGGCGAGCTGGGTCTCGTTCAGCGCGTAGGCCGTGGCATCGGTGACGCCGTTGTCGGACGTCGACTTCTTGCCGACCATGCCCTCGACGACCTTGCCGTTCTCGACCTTCGCCGCGATGGTGCCGATCATCTGCTGCGGGCCCTTGGTGACGAACTCCTCCAGGTCCGGCGGGCCGATCGGCTTCCTGTTGGGGTCGACCTCACCCGTCGGCTGCTGGCGCTGCGCGCCCACGGGAGGCGCGTCCTCGGGCCCCTTGCCCGCCGCCCGCCCCAGCACCTCACTGACCGAGTCGTCAAGCTGCTCGTACAAATGCGAGCGCAGCGCGACCGTGGTCACCGTCCCGATCACGGCGCACACCACCGCGATCAACGCCACCGCGGAGACGACGAGCCGCGTACGCAGCGTGCGCGGCTGTCGTCCTCGCCTCGGCTTCGGCTGCCTCTGCGTACGCGTCCGTCGTCGCCCGCTCATGACGCGGCGGGCTTGATCAGGTAACCGGCCCCACGCCGGGTGTGGATCATCGGCTCGCGCCCCGCGTCGATCTTCCGCCGCAGATACGAGATGTACAGCTCGACCACGTTGGCCTGGCCACCGAAGTCGTACGACCACACGCGGTCGAGGATCTGCGCCTTGCTGAGCACGCGCCGCGGGTTGCGCATCAGAAACCGCAGCAGCTCGAACTCGGTGGCGGTGAGGTGGATGTTCTCCCCGCCCCGCGACACCTCGTGGCTGTCCTCGTCGAGCATGAGGTCACCGACGACGAGCACGGAGTCGGAACGCCGGTCGGCAGCACCGGACCGCCGGATGAGCCCCCGCAGCCGGGCGACGACCTCTTCGAGGCTGAACGGCTTGGTGACGTAGTCGTCACCGCCGGCGGTGAGCCCGGCGATCCGGTCCTCGACCGCGTCCTTCGCGGTCAGGAAGAGCACCGGCACGTCCGGCAGCTCACGCCGCAGCCGCCCGAGGACGGTCAGCCCGTCCATGTCCGGGAGCATCATGTCCAGGACGACGGCGTCGGGCCGGAAGTCCCGCGCGGTCTGGATGGCACCCGTGCCATCCCCCGCACTCCGGATCTGCCATCCCTCATAGCGAAGGGCCATGGACAGCAGTTCGGTGATCGACAGCTCGTCGTCCACCACAAGCACTCGGACGGGGCTCCCGTCCGGCCTCAGCAGTTCGGTGCGCCCCTGGGGCGAGGTCGTGGTCATGCTGGATACCTTGTCGGGACCCCCTGAGAACACCCTTTCGGGAACCTGTGATTTTCCTGAGAAACACACAGGTGCCTCTCAGGCAACCCCTGGGCAGATCCCTGACTTCTCGGGCATCGACCCCGCCGACCAGGCGTTTCCCACGGAGTTCCCCGGGGGAACTCAAGGCACCCTCACAGCTTCGCGATCACAGCCACCACGCTGTACGCCCCCGCTCTGACCCCACCTTTACGCGGCCACCGTCATGCTTCGCTCTCCAGGGCCCCTCACGCCCTGAGGACTCCCCACCCCCTTGGGCAGACTCCTCTCACTCTTCCCCTCACTCTCCCCGTACGAAGCTGTGGCCCCGCTCCACCTTGGCGACGTGCAGGCTGTAGCTCTCGTACCACTCGGCCCGCCCCCGCTTCTGCGCCGCCCGGTGCTCCACATCGCTCCGCCACCGCTCGATGGCGTCGGCGTCCCGGAAGTACCCCACGGTGATGGAAAGCCCCCCGGGCGTCCGCGCCTGGTCCATCCCGAGAAACCCCGGCACCTCCTTCACCAACTCCTCCATCCGCTCGGCGGTCTCCCCGTACCCGCTCTGATCCGCGGTCCGCACAGAGGTGAACACCACGGCGTAGTAGGGAGGTTCAAAGGCAGGGACAGGCACTATCGACTGATCGCTCATGTCACCACTGTCGAGCCGCACACCACCCGACGTCCACCGCCTTTCCGTACGGGATCCACAAGGGATCGAAGTCTTTACGCACGGCTGTCCGCCGAGCGGATGCCTCCGCCCTCAGAACAGCCCGTCCTGCACACCTCCTCCGCCCGCTCCACCCTCCAACTCCCTCACAGGAACCGTCAGTTCGCCCCAGGCACTGCCGGCGGCCGGAGCGGTGAGTTCCCACCCGGTCATGAGCCGCGTATCGAGGACGACGACCCCACGCCCGGTGGCCAGATGCAGATCGGGCCCGGCGACGGCGAGCACCTCACCCCCCACGACCCCACCCGCGACCAGCTCACTCACCACCCCCTCGGCGGCGGGCAACCCGTCGAGCCCGAACACCCCGGCGTGATCGACCGCCCGAAACACCACCGGCTCAAGCGACTCCGGCCACCCATGGAGCCCGAGGGCCCGCCCGTGCAGCGCCTCCAACTCGGCCGCCCGCTCCCCGGCCTCCGGCAGCGCGGCCCGCACGGCCCGCTTCTCGGCGTACGGAATCCGGTCCGGCACCTTGAGCCCGGCCCGCAGCACCTCCTCCGCCCGCCGCGCGGCCATGAGCGGCCCCCGCCCGAGCCACCCGAAGCAGACCGCCCCCTGCTCCAGCAGCCGAGCCGACCCCCGCTCGACGGCCGTGATCCCGACCTTCACCCTTCCGGGCCCGAACCAGGCGAGGTACACGTGATACGGCCGCGGATCATCGGCAATGGTGTCAGCGGCCACGGAATGCGCCCGATCCAACCGAGCGCACTCCTCACACCGAGCCCCCGTACTCCGCCCGGACACCTCCGCCCGCACGGGACACCCATGCCCCCGAGCCCCGACACAGGTCCGTCGCCCCTCGCTCACCACCCCAAAAGCCACCGCCTTCCCCCGAGGCAGAGCGCTCTCACGCCCACCCTCCCAAGCCAGCCGCGGCCCGTCACCACCCCACCGCAGCCCCGTACATCTCCACGCGTGTGCCATCCCCCACGACATTAGAGGCCACCACTGACAATGGCTGTGACCTGCGAAAACAAGAAGGCGAACCGGCGCAAGACGCCCCGACGGGGCCCCACGGCCCCGGGCCCGACCCGGCCCCCTCCGGACCGTATTCGCAGGCTCCTCAGCCCTTGCCTCGGACGGTCAACGAATAGTCCACAGCGACCGCGAAGTCCCCGGACGTCCCACGGATCTTCAACGTGTGCTCACCGGGCTCCGGCGCCGGCACCTGAACCCACAGCCCGCACCCCGTCGCCGCGAAGTCCGCCCCGTCCCCGGTGACAGGATTGCCGTCGACCGCCTGCACGGAGATCACCTGCCCGTCGTACCGATCCGAGGGAAGGTTCACGCCGTCCAGCGTCGCGGTCCCGTCGGCGGAGGCCAGGAACGCCGCGCAGTCCGCTGGATCACCCACGAAATTGACCAGCGGAAAGGCAAGCGGCAGCCCTACGGGTACCACACAGCTCCGCTCGACCTGTGTACCGAACGTACCGGCCAGGAACCAGACATCACCCGCCTGGTTCCTCGTGCAGTCCCCACCGTCCGGATCGGCCACGGCATTCGTCTCCTCGGGCTCCGAAGCGGCCCAAGTCCACCACCGGCTCTGCAGATCAACGGGAGAGAGCCGTCCACTGGAAGACGGCCGAGTAGGAGACCCCGAACCCGAACCCGACGCGGACGAACCCGAGGAGCCAGAGGAATCAGAGGTACCCGAACCCGAGGAACCCGCCGATTCGGAAGCCGACGAGGCATCCCAGTCCGCCCCGCGCCCGCACCCCACCAACACACCCATCACCACAACAGCGAGCACCCCGGCCCGCCCACCCCAAGCCCTCACAACGCCCCCGTCGTCCTCTACCGCGCCCCACCATCAGAGGCACCAGACCACCGGAAGCATCTCACCCGTACCAAGATCCGCCACCTATTTGAACATGTTCAATTCCATGCCAAGATGACACGCGGCCGTCCGCAGCCCATCGACCGAACACGTCCTGAAGGAGCAGCAGCATGGCCCTCATCCACATGGCGTTCCTCTTCTACGCCGCTCTGATGGCCCCGCTCTGCGTCAAGGTCGCCGACGCCTCGTCCTGGAAGATCGGCTGGACCATGGCCACAGCCTTGGTCTTCTTCCCCCTCGCCCTGCTCATCGCCTCAGGGATCCCGCCCGGTGACGTTTGAGCACGCAGGCGCGCTGAGTACTACGAGCAGCCTGTGTGAAGGCTGTGCCTGAGTCATCGCAACGTGAACCGGGGGATGAGGGTGACACCGCGTGCGGCACGTCAGGGCGACGTCCGCCCGAGTACGCCGTCAACGGTGATCCGACAGTAGGGCTGCCCTCCCGGCCCGATCGCGTCCGTCACCGTCGCCTCATCGCTCCGTGAAGGAGATACATGCGCAAGCGCGCAGCCTCTGCCGTACTCACCGCCGTCGCCGCGCTGGCCGGCTTCGCCGCACCTGTCGCCCACGCGGACGACATCGTGGGCGACATCCAGATCAACGGCGTCGCCGTAAACGGCGGCAAGAACATCGTGGTCGACACTGCCGACAAGACGATCACGGTCTCGGTGACCGCCACCGACCCCTCGGGCATCTGGGACGCGGACTTCTACCTGTGGCGGGGCCCGGACGGTTCTGACCCGTATTACAGCGCCGACGGCTACATCGTGCCCAACGAGAACACCACCCCGGCGGACTGCGTCGCCTCCAGCAGCACGACGTCCACCTGCTCGAAGACCTTCACCTTCGAACCGGACTGGTGGCTCACGAACGCCGACGCCGGCACCTGGAAGGTCGGTGTACAGGTGTCGGCCAACGACGGCAGCTATACGGACCGATGGGCCTACACCACCACCCGCCTCCAGCGCCACGCCAAGCTGACCGCCAACGCGAGCCCCGAGCCGATCGCCAAGGGCAAGACCCTGACCGTCACCGGCAAGCTCACCCGGGCCAACTGGGACACACTCGACTACCGGGGCTACACCAACCAGCCGGTCAAACTCCAGTTCCGCAAGGCCAGCACCACGACCTACACCACCATCAAGACCGTCAACACCTCCAGCACCGGCAACCTGACGACCACGGTCACCGCCTCCACAGACGGCTACTGGCGCTGGAACTTCGCCGGCACCTCCACCACGCCGTCCGCCAAGGCGACCGGCGACTTCGTGGACGTCTACTGACCTGAAAACCACCAAGGGCTCCGGACCTCTCCGGGGCCCTTGGCCCGTGTGCACTCGCCAGGGTTCGAAACCGACCCGGAGACCACCCTGCGGGGCCGACCAGGCTGGGCTCCCTTGATACCGGTCAGGTCAAGAGTGTCGCCGCCCGCACAACGCAAGAGGCCCCGGATCTCTCCGGGGCCTCTCACCTGTGTGCACTCGGCAGGATTCGAACCTGCAACCTTCTGATCCGTAGTCAGATGCTCTATCCGTTAAGCTACGAGTGCTTGTTTTGTTTTCTTGCCGGTCCTGGTCCTTTCGGCCCGCTCGCGGCGACAGGAAGAACATTACATGACTGCCGTCGCCATGTGAAATCCGTTTGCTGCACCCCTTGTGACCTGGGGAAACGCCCCGATGGGTGATCGTCTGGGTGGCACGGGAACGATCACCGGGACAACGACGAAGCCCCGGTCGGATGGACCGGGGCTTCGGTGATCAAGTGCGGAGGCGGAGGGATTTGAACCCTCGATGGGCTTTAAGGCCCAAACCGCATTAGCAGTGCGGCGCCATAGACCGGACTAGGCGACGCCTCCAGCACAACCGCCCGCGCGAGCGCGAGTGGTGCGTGCAGATGATGACACAGCCTTGCGGGCCGTCACCAATCGGCTCCCACGGTACTAGGCGGAGAGGCCGCAGGGCAAAGCCGTATCGCGCGTCGCGTGTGGTGAGTGAGGGGGACGTTCGGGGCTCGCGCGCCGCGAACGGGCCCGGGGCCCCGGCGACCCTGTGGCGCAACCGCGTGGCGGTCGTGGCGTTAGTCAGGTCATGCTGCAGCGCCCTCCCACCCCACCTCAGCACCACTCCTCCGCGATGGACGCCAAAGCCCCCAGAGCCCCCCGGGCCCACATCGCCTCCATCACCCCCATCACCCCCATCACCCCCATCGCCTCTATGGGCTCCATGGGCTCCATGGGCTCCATGGGCTCCAACCGTCGGCCCGCCTCCGCCCGCGCTCACCCCGCCCTCGGTCGCCTCCTCCTCGGTGCCGCCGCCTCCTTCGCCGCGGCTGCCGCCGGCGCGCTCGCGCCCGTGGCCCCGGCCGCCGCGTACGCCGCCGAGGCGCCGCCCCGCGCCATGCCGTCCACGGCCGTACCCGCCCCGCCGCCGACCCCTGGGGCCGGGCCCGGGGACCAGCTGACGGTCATCGTGCGGGAGGCCGGGGGCGGGGCCGATGGGACGTTCGAGTTGCGGTGCCATCCTCAGGGCGGCAGCCATCCGAAGGCTCAGGACGCCTGTTCGTGGCTCGATCGGCGGACCACCTGGGGCAAGGACCCCTTCGCCCCGGTCCCGCCGGGCACCGTCTGCACGATGCAGTACGGCGGTCCGGCCACCGCTCATGTCACCGGGACCTGGGCCGGACGCCGCGTCGACGCCCGTTTCGACCGCGGCAACGGCTGCGAGATCGCCCGCTGGGACGCCCTCGTACCCGTACTCCCCGACCTCCGTCCATGAGCCGTCCATGAGCCGGGCCCGCGCTCCCCACCCCCGCCGCGGCACGCGTCCACGCCGTACCTGTCGGCGGGCACGACTTACTTACCTACATACATACCTATAAGAACGATCACGAGGCTCCGGCGACCGTACATATGTCCCGACACTCGTCCGGTCACCCGTCCGCCGCAAGGGTCGTACGGCAAAACACACGGTCACGGCACCCCCGTCCGCACGGTCACCGCTTCTCCGTATGTTCGGTGTGCGACCTCCCTCTCATCCGGCGTCGCGAGCGCAACCTCTGCCCGTAGACTCCCTCGCGTGACACGTTGCGGGCCCGTTGGCAAGATGGCCCCGGCGGTCGGCAAGGTGCGGTAACAGGGAGGAAGCGACTCGTGAGCAGCAGGCCATCCCGAGGCGCTGCTCGCCTCGCAGCCATACTGGACGCGCTGCCCGACGCGTTGGTGCTGGTCAACGCCAATGGCACCGTCGTCAACGCCAACACCATCGCCCTGGAGGCCTTCGAGACGCCGGGGACCGCCCTCGTCGGGCGCGGACTGCTCGATCTGCTGCCCGAGTTCGACTCACGGCTCATCCCGGGATCCATGCGGCGGCCCGACACCATGGACCCGACCGGGCGGACCAAACCGACCCGTATGATCGCCCGCCGGACCGACGGCAGTGAGTTCCCGGTCGAGGTCACAAGCGCGAATCTGGAGAACGGGCAGCAGGCGTACGACGGTTACGGCTACGCCAATGACGAGCTGCTGATGCTGGTCGTACGCGACCTGTCGGGCACCGTCGACACCGAGGCCGAACTCGCGCGTTCGCAACGGCAGACCGAGATGATCCTGCGGGCCGCGGCCGAGGGTGTGGTGGGGACGGACACGGACGGGCGGATCGTGCTCGTCAACCCGGCCGCCGCTCAGATACTGGGGTATCGGGCCAGTGATCTCGGGGGGCGCGAGCTGCACACCCTTGTTCTGCACTCGCGTGAGGACGGCTCGCCCTTCCCGTACACCGAGTCGCCACTCGCCGACACCTTGCGCTCGGGGCGCAAGCATCGGGTGCGCGGCCAGGTGCTGTGGTCCAAGAGCGGCGAGAAGGTGTCGGTCGATCTGACGACCGCGCCCGTGCGCGACGGGGAACAGCTCGTCGGGGCCGTGATGACGTTCACCGACCGGCGGCCGTACGACAAGCTCGCCGAGGAGAAGGAAGCCGAGGCCGAGCGGCACGCGGAGGAACTGGAACGGCTCACCAAGGAACACGCCGAGCAGGTCGAGAGCGTCCGCGAGGAGCACGCCGCCGAGCTGGACGAGCTGCGCGAGAAGCACGCCGAAGAACTCGCCGCCGGGGACGAGCGGTACGCGGCACTCGGGGAGCGCGAGAAGGACCGTTACGAGGCGCTGGCCGCGCGGCACGAGCAGCTGCTCGCCGTACTGGGCACCTCCCTGCGCGGCCCGCTCGACCAGCTCCGCAGCGAACTCGGCACCCTCGCCGCCGACGACGCCGGACAGCTGTGGCCCGAGGCCAACCAGGTGCTCCACCACCTCACCGCCGGGTACTCGCGGATCACGACGCTCATCGACAACGTGCTGGGGTATCAGCGGATCGATTCGGGCGAGGACGACCTTGTTCGTACGACGGTCATGCTCGACGCCGTCGTCGCCGCCGGTGTCGACGGGGCCGTCGAGCTGATCGGGCCGGGGCGGGTGCAGTTCGCCGTGCACGCGCCGCCCATCGAGGCCGAGGTCGACCAGGTACGGCTCGCGACCGCGCTCGCGCATCTCATCGCGGACGTGGCGGGCGTCGACGCGACCGGCAACGCGCCCATGTCCGCCGGTGGCTACATGGACAACACCGTCGTCGTGGCGGCGGCGCAGCGCGGTGAGGTCGTGCGGATCGAGGTGCGCGGGCCGTACGCCGGGGGAGACCCGGTGCACCAGCCGATCGTCCAGGGGATCGTGCGGGCGCACGGTGGTGTGCTCCAGACGCACGAGGTGCCCGGCATGAGCGGCAGCGCGTATGTGCTGGAGGTGCCGCTGGGGGGCGGTGCCGGTGCCGTTCCGATCGAGGCCGCGCAAGCCGTGGGCGCCGGCGCCGAGGCGGACTCCGACGCCAACGCCGATGGCCCGGCTGCCGGGGCCGAGCTCGCGCTGCCCGAGCAGGCCGCCGGGGGCGGGCGGCGTCGGGGGCGACGATCGTCCGTGGACGCGTTCCTGGAGAGCGAGGACGCCACCGACGCGGAGGCACTGCCCGCCGCCGCCCCGACCGGGCGGCGCAGGCGACGGGCCGAGGACG
>NZ_AEJC01000679.1 GCF_000317595.1 Streptomyces ipomoeae 91-03
TACTCGGCGGGGCCCGCGCCCGGGGGGCCCGGCACCGCGGTCGTCGTCGGTCACCGGGACACCAGGACGGGGCCCGCCGTCTTCGCCGCACTGGAGATGATCAAGCCCGGCCGCATCGTGGAGGTCCGGCGTGCCGACGGCCGTATCGCCGTCTACACCGTGGACGCCGTGCGGACGTACGAGAAGTCCCGCTTCCCCGACGAGGTGGTGTACGGCCTCCGCAACCGCCCCGAACTGCGCCTGATCACCTGCGGCGGCACGTACGACCGCAGGAAGGGCTACGCGAGCAACGTGGTCGTGTTCGCCCACCTCACGGCGACCCGGGGGCCGCGAGCGGAAGGCCGGTGACCCGGGGCCCGAGGGCCGAGGTCCGCGACCCGGGAGCGGGCCTCAGGGTGCCCGCGCGCACGGCGTGAACCCGCGCGCCGGATACGGCAACTACGCTCCCGCGAGCACCGGGGGCGTACGGGCGCACGTGTGGCCCGGTCCCGGCGCGGCTCACGGCGGAGGGGACGGCGATCCCGTTAGAGGTGGAGCCATGAACTCGACCCTCACCTCGACCTCGCACCTCACCCGTACCCGGGTCGCCCTCGCGGCAGCCGCCTGTCTGCTCGCCGTCGGCGCCCCGACCGCGTACGCCACGCTCGCCGACGACGTCCCCACCGGTTCCGTGGTCGCGCCGGCGCGCGGGACGCCGTACGTCGAGACCCGGCTCCTCTTCGGCACGGAGCGGCCCGACGGTGGGCCGGCCGTCACCGACGAGCAGTTCAGGGACTTCGTCGACAAGGAGGTCACACCGGGCTTCCCGAACGGGCTGACCGTGCGGGAGGGGCGCGGACAGTGGCGGGACGCGAACGGGGCCGTCGAGAAGGAGCGGTCGTACGAGCTGATCCTGCTGTATCCGGTGGTGGACGCGGAGGCGAGCGACCGGAAGATCGAGGAGATCCGCGGCGACTATCGGAAGGCGTTCGCGCAGGAGTCGGTGGCCAGGGTGGACGACCGCAAGCGGGTCGACTTCTGACACCGACCGGCGCGCGGGCACCTTCTGCTCTCCTGAGACTCTGGTGCCAGAAAACTATCAGGGCTAGTTTTTGGTGCGGAGCACACGGTCCGTTCGGGAGGCGGCAGCATGAAGGCACACGACGGCATGTACATCGACGGGGCCTGGCGGCCCGCCGTCGGCACCGGCACGATCGAGGTCGTGAACCCGGCGGACGAGCAGGTCATCGGCCACGTCCCGGCGGGCACCGCCGAGGACGTCGACGCGGCCGTACGCGCCGCCCGTGCCGCCCTCCCCGGCTGGGCGGCGACACCGCCCGCCGAGCGCGGCGCGGTCATCGGCGCCCTGCGCGACGCGCTCGCCGCACGCCGGGAGGAGATCGCCGAGACCGTGACGGCGGAGCTCGGCTCGCCGCTGCCGTTCTCCCAGAAGGTGCACGCGGACCTGCCGGTCAAGGTCGCCGGTTCCTACGCCGAACTGGCCGCGACGCACGCCTTCGAGGAGAAGGTCGGCAACTCGACCGTGTACTACGAGCCCATCGGCGTCGTCGGCGCGATCACCCCCTGGAACTACCCGCTGCACCAGATCGTCGCCAAGGTCGCCCCGGCGCTCGCCGCGGGCTGCACGGTCGTCCTGAAGCCCGCCGAGGACACCCCGCTCGTCGCCCAGCTCTTCGCCGAGGCCGTGGACGAGGCGGGCGTTCCCGCCGGGGTGTTCAACCTGGTCACCGGTCTCGGCCCGGTCGCCGGGCAGGCGCTCGCCGAGCACGACGGAGTCGACCTGGTCTCCTTCACCGGCTCCACGGCGGTCGGCCGGAGCATCGCCGCGACCGCGGGCGCCGCCGTCAAGAAGGTGGCCCTGGAACTCGGCGGCAAGTCCGCGAACGTCATCCTCCCGAGCGCCGACCTCGCCAAGGCGGTGAACGTCGGCGTCGCCAACGTCATGTCCAACTCCGGCCAGACGTGCAGCGCCTGGACCCGCATGCTGGTCCACACCTCCCAGTACGAGCAGGCCGTCGAACTGGCCGCCGAGGCCGCCGCGAAGTACGGCGAACGCCTCGGCCCGCTGGTGAGCGCCAAGCAGCGGGACCGGGTGCGCGGTTACATCGAGAAGGGCGTCGCGGAGGGCGCCCGGCTGATCGCCGGTGGCCCCGAAGCCCCGCGCGAGCAGGGCTATTTCGTCGCGCCGACGGTCTTCGCCGACGTGGCACCCGACATGACCATCGCGCAGGAGGAGATCTTCGGCCCGGTCCTGTCGATCCTTCGCTACGAGGACGAGGAGGACGCCCTGCGGATCGCCAACGGCACGGTCTACGGGCTGGCCGGCGCCGTCTGGGCCGGCGACGACGCCGAGGCGGTGGCCTTCGCCCGCCGCATGGACACCGGCCAGGTCGACATCAACGGCGGCCGGTTCAACCCGCTCGCCCCCTTCGGCGGCTACAAGCAGTCGGGCGTGGGCCGTGAACTCGGCACCCATGGCCTGGCCGAGTACCTGCAGACGAAGTCCCTTCAGTTCTAGGGGAGGTTCCGTACGGGTCCTCGGAGCCAGTTCCCTGCGAGTCACACGGTCACACGCGTCACACACTCACAGTCGCACGCGTCACGCGTCACACGCGTCACACGCGTCACAGAGCCGCACGAGTCATACGAGCCCCAGGAGAGTCGTCCCGCCATGGCTGTTCGCGCCGCCGTACTGCCCGCCATCGGTGCCCCGCTGGAGATCGCCGAGATCGAGCTGCCGGAACCCGGTCCCGGGCAGGTCCGGGTCCGGCTCGCCGCGGCCGGGGTGTGCCATTCCGACCTGTCCCTGTCCGACGGGACCATGCGGGTGCCGGTGCCCGCGGTGCTCGGCCATGAGGGCGCGGGCACGGTCGTGTCCGTCGGTGAGGGGGTCACGCATGTCTCGCCCGGCGACGGTGTCGTCCTCAACTGGGCGCCGTCGTGCGGAAGTTGCCACGCCTGCTCGCTGGGGGAGGTGTGGCTGTGCGCGAAGGCGCTGCTCGGGTCCGCCGATGTGTACGCCCGCACGGCGGACGGCCGGGAGCTATACCCCGGCCTGAACGTCGCCGCGTTCGCCGAGGAGACCGTCGTCCGGGCGTCGTGCGTCCTGCCCGCGCCCGAGGGCATCCCCCTCACGGACGCGGCCCTGCTCGGCTGCGCCGTCCTCACCGGCTACGGCGCCGTCCACAACTCCGCCCGCGTACGGGAGGGCGAGACCGTCGCCGTCTTCGGTGTGGGCGGGGTGGGCCTGGCGACCCTCCAGGCCGCCCGGATCGCGGGCGCCTCGACGATCGTCGCCGTGGACGTCTCCCCGGAGAAGGAGGAGCTGGCCCGCGCGGCCGGCGCCACGGAGTACGTCGTCGCCTCCGAGAACACCGCCCGCGAGATCCGCGCCCTCACCGGCAAGCAGGGCGTCGATGTCGCCGTGGAGTGCGTGGGCCGCGCGGTCACCATCCGCACGGCCTGGGAAGCCACCCGGCGCGGCGGTCGCACCACCGTCGTCGGCATCGGTGGCAAGGACCAGCAGGTCACCTTCAACGCCCTGGAACTCTTCCACTGGGGCCGCACCCTCTCCGGCTGTGTCTACGGCAACTCCGACCCGGCCCGCGACCTGCCGGTCCTCGCCGACCACATCCGCGCCGGACGCCTCGACCTCGGCGCGCTGGTCACCGAACACATCGCCCTGGAGGGCATCCCCGCCGCCTTCGACAACATGCTGGCGGGCAAGGGCGGCCGGGCACTGGTGGTGTTCTAGGCGAGGCACGGGGAGCCGCGTGCCCGCACGCGGCCCGGGAATGGACACGTGTAACCAGCACGTGAATCCGTTCGCCCCAGACCGTTGACGCCATACCGTCCGGTCAGTACGTTCCCCGGAACGTCCCCGCACCCATCGGGAGTGTGCACCTATGGACACCGCTCCTTCCCCCTCTCGTCCCCAGGGCCACCGCAAGGTGGCCACCGCCGCGGCGCTCGCCTCGGCCGTGGAGTGGTACGACTACTTCGTCTTCGGCATAGCCGCGGCCCTCGTCCTCGGCGATCTCTACTTCCCCGCGGGCAGCGCCTCCGCCGGAGTCCTCGCCGCGTTCGCCACCTTCGCCGTCGGCTTCCTGGCCCGCCCGCTCGGCGGCATCGTCGCCGGTCACCTCGGCGACAAGCGCGGCCGCAAGCCGATGCTGGTCCTGGCGCTCACCCTGATGGGCCTGGCCACCACCGGCATCGGCCTCCTCCCCACGTACGAGACGATCGGGATCGCCGCTCCGATCCTGCTCGTCCTGCTCCGCGTCGCCCAGGGTGTCGCCGTCGGCGCCCAGTGGGGCGGCGCGATGCTGCTGGCCACCGAGTACGCCCCCGAGGGCAAGCGCGGGGTGTACGGCAGCTTCGTCCAACTCGGCGTCCCCATCGGGGTGGTGAGCGCCAACTCGGTGTTCCTCGTCGTGGGCGCGGCCACCAGCGAGAGCGCGTTCGCGGCCTGGGGCTGGCGTGTGCCGTTCCTGGTCGGACTGTTCGTGCTCGGGCTCGCCTGGTACATCCACCGCCATGTCGAGGAGACCCCCGAATTCCGGGCCGCCGAACGGGCGTTGGCGGAACAGGAGAAGGGTGAGCGGAGCTCCCCGCTCCGGACCATCCTGCGCGGCCACCTCGGCACGGTGTTCCTCGCCGGCGGTTCCTTCGCCGTCAACACCGCGACCTTCTACATTCTCATCACCGGCATCCTCGACTACACGACCCGCGAACTCGGCATGAAGCGCGAGGCCGTCCTCACCGTCTCCCTCTGCATCAGCCTCACCCAACTCGTGCTGATCCCCGCCGCCGCGGCCCTCTCCGACCGTGTCGGCCGCATCCGGATCTACGCGTTCGGCGCGGCCGGCATCGCCGTGTGGGCCGTACCGCTGTTCCTGCTCATCGACACCGGCTCGCTGCTGTGGCTGGTGGTCGCCACGTTCGTCGCGGGCTGCTTCCTGAGCATCATGTACGGGCCCCAGGCCGCCCTGTTCGCCGAACTGTTCACCCCCGAGATGCGGTACACGGGTGCCTCGCTCGGCTACCAGATCGCGGCGGTGTTCGGCGGTGGCCTCGCCCCGTTCCTGATGGTCCTGCTCCTGGAGGCGACCGGCACATCCATGGCCGTCTCCGCGTACATCATCGGCCTGTCGGTGATCGCCCTCCTGTCGATCAAGGTCCTTGCCGGCAGGGCGAGTTCACGGGAGGCGGAGCAGGTGGGTCGGCAGGAGGGCCAGCCGGTGAGCTGACCGCCGACCACGCAGCCGGGGCAGCTGCCACCCGGCCGTCCCGGCTGCGGGCAGTCGTGCCGCTGGGGCGA
>NZ_AEJC01000680.1 GCF_000317595.1 Streptomyces ipomoeae 91-03
GCGTGGGCCAGCGCACCGATCAGAATGGACCCGATGAGCGCGGTGCCCAGCGCGGAGCCCAGATTCTGGGCCGTGAACTGGAGCCCTCCGGCCTCACTGCGTTCCTCCTCGCCGACGCCGGACTGGACGACGTTGCCCAGTTGCGAGGCGAGCAGGCCGACACCCCCACCCCCGCCCCCCCCATGGCTCCGGAGCCCCGGGGGGATGGGATGGGTAGGGGCGGCGGGGGCGAAACCCTTCTGGCGGAACGCCACCACGCATCGAGACACACCCCCCTCGCAACCACCGCACGGTTCTTGTGAGCCCCCTGAGCCCCGAAGTACCGTTCGTGGCCGCACATCGGACGTGGGACGTCCGATGTCCAGACGCCCGGACGGATGAAGGGCTGGCCGCAACATGCCGTCGAGTCTTCACGCACGTCTCAGACCACACCTCGCAGCGCCTCCCGGACCACACCCCACCGCACGTCTCAGAGCCCGCCTCAGATCCCCCCTCGTCGCGTTATTCACCACCGCCGCACTCCTCGCCCTCCCCCACCCCGCGGACGCGGAACCGGAGACCCAACAGACCTCCGCCGCCGCCGAGTTCGAACAGCAGGTCCTGTTCAAGGCGTCCCAGGACCCGGGCTACGCCTGCTTCCGGATCCCGGCCGTCGTCAGGACCGCCAAGGGCACCCTGCTCGCGTTCGCCGAGGGGCGGGTGCTGAACTGCGGAGACGCGGCCGACATAGACATCGTGGTCAAACGGTCCACGGACGGCGGCCGGACATGGGGCCCGCTTCAGGTCGTCAACGAGGGGTCCGGTGACACGCACGGCAACCCCGCGCCGATCGTGGACCGCCGCACCGGCCGGATCGTGCTGGCGGAGACGTACAACACGGGCCGTACGGACAGCGCGAGCTGCGCCGTCCCCTGCGACCGCGCCCCGCACCTCCAGTACAGCGACGACGACGGCCTGACCTGGTCGGCGCCGCGCAACCTCACCGACGAGATCCGCCCGGCGGGATGGAACTCGTGGTATGCCACCGGCCCGGTGCACGGCATCCAGCTCACCCGGGGCAGACACGCGGGACGGCTGGTCTTCGGGGTCAACGCGGAGAGCTGGGCGGACAACCGGGTGACCGCCAACCACGCGGCACTGGTCATCAGCGACGACGGCGGCGAGAACTGGAGGATCGGCGCGACGGACTCATGGCCGATCCCGCCGGAGGGCCCGTTCCGGCAGAAGCCGTCGGAGCTGACGCTCGCCGAGCGCGCCGACGGGTCGGTGTTCGTCAGCGGAAGGGAACAGGACGGCACCGATCTCGGACACCGCGGCCAGACCTCCAGCCGGGACGGCGGCAACAGCTTCGAGCACCCCTTCCGGGCGATCCCGGATCTCTACACGCCTCAGGTGCAGGGTTCCGTGCTGCGTCTGGGCGACCGCATGCTGCTGGCCTGCCCGGCCGACCCGGACCGCCGCCGGACGATGGCGATCCGCTCCTCGTACGACGGTGGACGCACCTGGGACAGCGTGGACCGGGGCACGATCGTCACCACGGACTGGTCCGGCTACTCGGACATGGTGCGGATCGGCGGCCGTGACGGCACCGCCACCGTGGGGCTGCTGTACGAGGGCGGCGCGGTCGACGCCCGCGACGAGATCCGCTTCGCCCGGTTCACCGAGGACTGGCTGCAGCCGCGCCGCGGCCCGGACCCGACGACGCCCGACAAGGCGCCCGGCGGCAAGCGGGCGGCCGTGCTCGGCGGTGCGCGGGAGACCGACGGCGTGTTCGGCGGCGCGATCGAGTTCGACGGCACCGACGACGCCGTACGCCTGCCGTACCGGTCGCGACTGCCGCTGTACACGAAGGACTTCACCGCCTCGCTGTGGTTCCGGTACTCGGCCACCACCGGTGAGCAGCCGATGCTGTGGATGGGCGGGGTCGGGACGTCACAGCCGCAGGTGTGGCTGCGCGGGGAGCCCGCGGCGGGGCGGCTGACCGGGCTGATCACCGTGCGGGACGGGGCCGCGGCGCCCAGGACCACGTCGGTGCGGTCGACGGGCGCGTACAACGACGGGCAGTGGCACCATCTGGCGCTGCGTCGGGATGGGGGTACCTCCCGCGCGAGCGAAGCCGAGCGTGGGGGAGGTGAGCTCACGCTGTTCGTCGACGGAACGCCGTTCGGCACCGCCGACATCCCCGGATCGGTCAGCCGCAACTCGCCGTTCGGGGTGCACATCGGGCAACGGGTCGACAGCCGCGTGCACTTCACCGGGGCGATCGACGAAGTACGGGTCGTCGACCGGGCGTTGAGCGACGAGGAGGTGGCCGGGCTGCGTACCACGAGCACGGCGACCCGGGGCTCGATCCTGTGGCTGCCCATGGACCGGGTGGACCGAGGCCACTAACGTCCCCTGCGTGCCCGACGACACAGGAGCACGACAGCGGACGGGGGCCGGACCGGTCCTGATCCTGGCACTGGTCCTGGCCCTCGCCGCCGTGCTGCTCACCGCCCTCCCGGACGACGACCGGGAGGGCGGTCGCACCTGCACGGCCCGCACGGTGCGGGACTGGGACCCGGACGCGTCCCTGACCGGCGAGTTCGCCCGCTACGGCGACGACGCGACCCGTACCGACGACTGGACCGGCGGCGACGGCACCCACTCGGTGCGGCTCCCGGACGGGCGTGTGCTGTGGCTGTTCTCCGACACCTACCTCGGCCAGGTGCACCCACCGCCCAACCCGGTCGGCGAGTCGGTGGCGTGGCGGGACGTCTCGGCGCCGCTGGTGCGCAACTCGGCGGTGGTGATGTCCCGTTCCGGCCGTCTTCGGACCACGCTCCCGGCGCCCGTCTTCCCGGACCCGGCCCCGCAGCGGTGGCGCTGGCCGGTGGCCGCCCGGGTCGAGCCCCGCGCACCGGGCTCGACCGAGCGGGTCGTACGCGTACTGCTGTGGACCCGTACGGCGGGACAGTCGCCGTGGATCTACGGGGTGCCGACGGCGACGGAGGTGGCCACGCTGTCGCTGCCCGATCTGCGGCTGGAGGGCATCACGACGGTGCTCGACCAGGCGTCGGTCGCCGATCCGGCCCGGCGGGTGCTGTTCGGCACGACGGCGGTCGACGCCGGTGACTGGACGTACGTCTTCGGCGGCACCGACGCCCAGGCCGCCTCCCGGCCGACCTCCCACGCGTACGTCGCCCGGGTGCCGCGCGGCCGGCTCGGGGAGCCGGGGGCGTGGGAGTACTGGGACGGCTCGCGGTGGGCGGTGCGCGGGCGCCCGGCGGCGGTGCTCGGGAACGGGGAGGACAAGGGGGTGGGCAGCGCGTTCACCGTCGTCCGTGACGGCCGTACGTATGTGCTGTTCACGATGGCCGCCGGCACCGAGGGGCTGACGACCGTCACCGCCTACTGGGCCTGCTCCCCCACCGGCCCCTGGCACGGGCCCACCGAGGCCTTCGACGCGCCGCTGCCCGCCGACGGGGTCGCCGCGTACAACCCGCAGATCCATGAGGCGGTCGGCGACGACCGGCTCGTCCTCAGCTACGACGTCAACTGGCTGGACGCGAACGCGACGTCGGCGCAGCTGAACATCACGCGGAACGTGTCCCTGTACCGACCGCGGTTCGTATCGCTTCGTCTCGAAGCTCCGTGATCTCCGGCTCGACCGGGTCGTGCGAGCGGCGTTTGGCGATGACCGCGCACACCATGAGCTGCATCTGGTGGAACAGCATCAGCGGCAACACGGCGAGGGAGGCCTCGGCGCCGAACAGGACGCTCGCCATGGGCAGTCCGGAGGCGAGGGACTTCTTCGAGCCGGCGAACTGGATGGCGATACGGTCCGCCCGGTCGAAGCGGAGGGCCTTCGCGCCGTACCAGGTGAGCAGCAGCATCACCGCGAGCAGGACGGCCTCCACGACGAGCAGCCCGGCGAGGCGCAGCGGGCTGACCTGGCTCCAGATCCCACGCACCATGCCCTCGCTGAACGCGACGTAGACGACGAGGAGGATCGAGCCGCGGTCGACGAGACCGAGGATCTTCCTGTGCCGGGTGACGAAACCGCCGATCCAGCGACGGGCGACCTGTCCGGCCATGAACGGCACCAGCAGCTGGAGCACGATCTTCAGCACCGAGTCGGCGGAGAAGCCGCCCACGCTGCCGCCCAGCAGGCTCGCCGCGAGCAGCGGGGTGATGACGATGCCGGCGAGGGAGGAGAAGGAGCCCGCGCAGATCGCGGCGGGCACGTTGCCGCGGGCCATCGAGGTGAAGGCGATCGACGACTGGATGGTCGACGGGACGAGGGTGAGGAAGAGCAGACCGGTGTAGAGGGAGTGGTTCAGGAACACCGGTTCGAGGCCTCGGGCGGCGAGCCCCAACAGCGGGAAGATGACGAACGTGCAGGCCAGCACGGTGATGTGCAGCCGCCAGTGCTTGAGGCCGTCCAGGGCCTCACGGGTGGAGAGCCGGGCGCCGTAGAGGAAGAACAGGAAGGCGATCGCGGCCGTGGACGCGCCCGACGCGACCTCGGCGGCCGTACCCCGCGCCGGGAGGAGCGCCGCGACGCCCACCGTCCCGAGCAACAGCAGGATGTACGGGTCGATCGGCATCCAACTCGGCCACTGCAGGCGTTTCACGGTGCTCCACTTACTGGGTTCGACTCACGGGGTTCGACGTCGGTCACCGGGATCGACGTCGGCTGGTTTCGATCTTGCTCAGGGGCAGAACGTGCCCTCTCCATCGTCCCCCTGATCCGCTCGATCGGGAATCCGGCATACCACTCTGACTGTCATCACGTTTTGCGATCACCGTCTACGCTGGTGGGCATGTACGACCCCTCCCAGCTGCGTACCTTCCTGGCCGTGGCCCAGACACTGAGCTTCACCCAGGCCGCCCGGCGCCTCGGTCTGCGCCAGTCCACGGTCAGCCAGCACGTACGCCGACTGGAGGACGCGACCGGGCGGCAGCTGTTCTCCCGGGACACGCACTCCGTGGAGCTGACGGAGGACGGCGAGGCCATGCTCGGTTTCGCGCGCCGGCTCCTCGAAGTGCACGAGCAGGCGACCGCGTTCTTCACCGGGACCCGGCTGCGCGGACGGCTGCGGTTCGGGGCGTCGGAGGACTTCGTGCTGACCCGGCTCCCGGAGATCCTGGAGGGCTTCCGGCACGACCATCCCGAGGTGGACCTGGAGTTGACGGTGGAGCTGTCGGGCACGCTGCACGAACAGCTCGCCGCCGGGAAGCTGGACCTCGTCCTGGCCAAGCGGCGGCCCGAGGACCCGCGCGGCGAACCGGTCTGGACCGACCGGCTGGTGTGGATCGGCGCGGAACGCCTCCGCCTCGACCCCGACCGCCCGGTGCCGCTGATCGTCTATCCGCCGCCCGGCATCACCCGCGCCCTCGCCATGGAGGCGCTGGAACGCGAGGGCCGCGCCTGGCGCGTCGTCTGCACCAGCGGCAGCCTCAACGGACTGATCGCCGCCGCCCGCGCGGGCCTCGGCGTGATGGCGCATTCACGTCGGCTGGTGCCCCCTGGTCTGGTCCGCGTCCCGGACCGGGCGGGTCTGCCGGAACTGGGCGAGGTCGACTTCGTCCTCGTCCACGGCCGACGGCCGGGAGCGGCGGCGAGCGCGGCCGACGCCCTGGCCGCCGCGGTCCTCTCCGGCGGCGACCGACTGCACGGCCGGGCGCGGGGAGTGTGACGCCCATGGGCGCGGGTGCGCTGGTATGGATACCGGTGGGGCCGGACGCGAAGCGGCGTGACCCGGTCCCACCGGTGCGCGGACGTGAGCGGTGTTCATGTTCACCCGGGCCGGGCCGTGGTCCTGGCGGGGCCGGCCGTAATCGGGTCGTGCGGGTTCGGTGGAGATTACGATGCCGGAACTTACCCGGGGGTCAGAAATTACGGCGAATATCTCCCCTTATGCACAGGTTTTCCCGTGGCGACCTGTGGCCTCGGTACGGATTCGTCCCTTCCGCAACCCCTCCCGTCCGACCTCTGGGTGAGGTAGCTTTCACGCCCTGTGCGGAGCGCCACGAGGAGCGGGTTTGCGCGAGTTCACCAACCCTCCGTTGGCGTCGGCGCCGCCGGTGGGCGGTCTGGCCGACGCCGTCTTCGAGTACGCCGAGGAGGACCCGACGTTCATCGCCCTCGGCCGCAAGGACGAGCGGGGCGAGTGGCGGGACGTGACCTCGGCGGAGTTCCGCGACGAGGTCCTCGCCCTCGCCAAGGGGCTGCTCGCACAGGGCATCCGATTCGGCGATCGCGTCGCCATCATGTCCCGTACGCGCTATGAGTGGACCCTCTTCGACTACGCCCTGTGGACCATCGGCGCCCAGGTCGTCCCCCTCTACCCCACCTCCTCCGCCGAGCAGGTCTTCTGGATGCTGTACGACGCGCAGGTCACGGCGGCCATGGTCGAACACGAGGACCACGCGATGACGATCGCCACGGTCATCGACCGGCTGCCCCAGCTGCACCGGCTGTGGCAGCTGGACGCGGGGGCCTTGGAGGAGCTGTACGAGTCGGGCGCGCACCTCGACGACGAGGTGGTGCACCGACACAGGCGTGCGGTGACCCCCGAGTCGATCGCGACGATCATCTACACCTCCGGCACCACGGGCCGCCCCAAGGGCTGTGTCATCTCGCACGGGAACTTCATGTTCGAGGCGGACACGGTCATCGAGCGCTGGGCACCGCTGTTCACCTCGCGGAAGGGCAACGAGCCGGCGACGCTGCTGTTCCTGCCGCTCGCGCATGTCTTCGGGCGGATGGTGCAGGTCGCCGGGATCCGCGGAAAGGTCAAGTTCGGCCACCAGCCGCAGCTCAACGCGGCGGTTCTGCTGCCTGACCTCGCCGCCTTCAAGCCGACCTTCTTCCTCGCGGTGCCGTACATCTTCGAGAAGGTCTTCCACGCGAGCCGGCGCAAGGCCGAACGGGAGGGCAGGTCCGGGCCGTTCGAGAAGGCCGTCGAGGTCGCCGTGAAGTACGCCGACGCGATGGAGGCCAAGGCCTGGGGCATCGGGCCGGGGCCCTCGGCCTCGCTGCGGATGCAGCACCAGTTCTTCGACAAGGTCGTCTACGCCAAGATCCGCGAGGCGATGGGCGGCCGGATCAAGTACGCGATGTCCGGCGGCTCGGCGATGGACCGGCGCCTCGGGCTGTTCTTCGCGGGCGCGGGCGTCCACATCTACGAGGGATACGGCCTCACCGAGACCACGGCCGCCGCCACCGCCAACCCGCCCGAGCGCACCCGCTACGGCACGGTCGGCCAGGCCATCCCCGGGACGACCGTGCACATCGCGGAGGACGGCGAGATATGGCTGCGCGGCGCCAACGTCTTCCAGGGGTATCTCAACAACCCCAAGGCCACCGACGAGACCCTGCACGACGGCTGGCTGGCCACCGGTGACCTGGGCGCGCTGGACGCGGACGGCTATCTCACCATCACCGGGCGCAAGAAGGAGATCCTGGTGACCTCCGGCGGCAAGAGCGTCTCGCCGGCGGTCCTGGAGGAGCGGGTGCGCGACCATCCGCTGGTCGCCCAGTGCATCGTCGTCGGCAACGACCGGCCGTACATCGCCGCCCTCGTCACCCTGGACGGGGAGGCGGTCGAGCACTGGCTCCAGATGCGGGGCAAGCCGAAGCCGCCCCCGGCCGAGCTGGTGCGCGACCCCGAGCTGGAGACCGAGGTGCGGCGGGCGGTGGTCGCCGCCAACACCCTGGTCTCCCAGGCCGAGTCGATCCGTACGTTCCGCATCCTTGCGCACCAGTTCACCGAGGAGCACGGCCTGTTGACGCCTTCCCTGAAGCTGAAGCGAAAGGCGATCGAGAAGGCGTACGCGACCGAGGTGGAGGCGCTGTACCGGGCGTGACGTCCGGGGCCGGCCGCCCGGCACGGGCGGCGCCCGAGCCGCCCTTCTCGAGGATCCGGCGCACCGATCCCGCCGAGTCGTCGCCGGGTTCGGTCGATGGTCCAGACCGTTAGGGTGGAACCACCGGATCCATTTCCGGCCATTCTGCGATTCGGGGCGCGAGTGATCCGCTCAGGAATGCATCGCGGCCCGTGATCGTTGACGATGGGATGTACCACCCGACGACTTGAAGGATCGAGAGCTCGTGAGCAGCAAGGTCCCCCCGATCATCCTGAACAACGGCGTCGAGATGCCCCAGCTGGGCTTCGGCGTGTGGCAGGTGCCGGACGACGAGGCCGAGAGCGCCGTCACCACGGCGCTGGAGGCCGGCTACCGCAGCATCGACACGGCCGCGATCTACGGCAACGAAGAGGGCACCGGCAAGGCCATCGCCGCCTCGGGTCTCCCCCGCGAGGACCTCTTCGTCACCACCAAGCTCTGGAACAGCGAGCAGGGTTACGACTCCACGCTGCGCGCCTTCGACGAGTCCCTGGACAAGCTCGGCCTGGAGTACGTGGATCTGTATCTGATCCACTGGCCGCTGCCGGCCCGGGGCAAGTTCGTCGACACGTACAAGGCGTTCGAGAAGCTGCACGCCGACGGCCGCGCCAAGTCCATCGGTGTCTCCAACTTCCTTCCGGAGCACCTGGAGACGCTGATCGAGGCCACCTCCGTCATTCCGGCGGTCAATCAGATCGAGCTGCACCCGCACCTCCAGCAGCACGCCGCCCGCGAGTACCACGTGGAGCAGGGCATCGCCACGGAGGCCTGGTCGCCGCTCGGTCAGGGCAAGGGGCTCCTGGAGGTACCGGCGATCGTCGCGATCGCCCAGAAGCACGGCCGCACCCCGGCCCAGATCGTGCTCCGCTGGCACCTCCAGCTGGGCAACGTGGTCATCCCCAAGTCGGTGACGCCGTCCCGTATCAAGGAGAACATCGAGGTCTTCGACTTCTCCCTGGACGCCGAGGACATCGCGGCGATCAGCGCTCTGAACGAGGACCGCCGCCTCGGCCCGGACCCGGCGACGTTCGACCTGGCGTGACGCACACACGCTGAGACCGCCCGCCGGAGGGGTTCCGGCGGGCGGTCTCGTGTGCCGCGGGCCGCGGGCCCGGTCCCTGGCCGGGCGGCGTCAGTTGGGCGCGACGTCAGTTGGGCTGGCCGATGGGGCGTACGACCACGGTGTTGACGTCGACGCCCGCCGGTTGCCGTATCGCCCAGACGACGGAGTCGGCGAGTTGGCCGGCGGTGAGGAGGTGCCCGGGCGGGAGGCTGCCGTAGCTGTCCCAGAAGGGGGTCTCCACACGGCCGGGGCGATCAGGGTCACGCCCACGCCCCACTCGGTGACCTGCCGCCGGGTGTTCTCGGCGAGCCCGGTAACAGCCCTCCCCCACTCTCGGCTACGCTCGAGCGGGAGGTACCCCCATGGTCGCCCCATAGATGTTGCCGGGCCCGTTCACGAACCCGGCGACGCTGCCGACCAGCACGATCCGCCCCTTGGTCTCCTTCAGGGCGTCGATGGCGGCCCGGATCAGCAGAGCGGGGCCGAGCACATTGGTCAGCACCATGTCCGTCCACTGCGCCGGGTCCCCCTCGGCGACGGTGTCGTGCGTGGCGAACCCGGCGTTGGCGACGATCGTGTCGATCCGCCCGAACTCCTTCAGCGTGGCCTCCACCGCCGCCCGCACGTCCGCGTACTCGGCCGCGTTCCCGGCGATGGTCAACAGCCCCTTCGAATCCCCGAGTTCGGCGGCGAAGTCCCGCAGGCGGGCCGTTGGGGGCGAGGGGGTCACAGCGGCAGCGCGGGAGCCGACGTCACTTGTGTGCCGTGTGGACCGTGTGCGCGGCCAGGACGAACAGGTCCGTGCGGTGGTACAGGCTCGCCTTGTCGTCGGGGTCGAGGAGACGGTCGAGGACCGCGAGGTCGGAGGTGTCGAGGAAGTCCGCGAGGATTCCCCGGCCGCGCCCGAAGGAGGCCACGGCATAGGCGCGGGCGGCGTCCGACAACGGGGCCGGGAGGTCCAGCAGGAAGGTGCGGGACGTGGCGTCGCGCAGGCCCACGGCGGCGAGGAGGCCCGGCCAGTCCTCGGGCTCCGCGACGCTGCCGGGGAGCCCGGCGCGCATCTCGCTGAACCACAGCTCCTCGGCGGCGTCGAGCCGGGACTGCAGTCCGGCGCGGCCGATGCCGATGTCACGCGGCAGGAACCGGCTGGGCAGCCCGCCCTCGACGATGGCCAGCGTCCCGCCGGGTGCGAGGCGTTCGGCGAAGGCGGCGAGGGCGGCGCGCTGGTCGCCGAGGTGGTGCAGGCTGCGGCTGGCCCACAGCAGATCGGCGGGGTGGTCCAGGTCACCGAGGCCGTCCGGGAGTTCGGCCTCCAGGGTGCTGAAGCGGTCGGCGACGCCCAGGTCCTCGGCCCGTGCGCGGGCCCGCTCCAGCAGGGGCCCGGAGCCGTCGACGGCCACGATCCGGGCGCCGGGGAACGCGTCGGCCAGCAGACAGCTCACCACTCCCGGCCCGCTGCCCACGTCGACGATCAGCCCCGGCTCGGGCTGCCGCTGCGCCAGCCAGGCCGCCGCCTGCCGGTACAGCGGAGCGAACAGCTCCGCCTGCCCCTCCAGGTGGTCGGCCAGCTCCGCCCAGTCGATCTCGGTGTGGTCGTGGTGATGCCCGTGCGCCATGACGGTGCCCCTCTCATCGGTTGGCACCAGCCTGCGCCGGTACCCCGGAGGGGGCCACTTGCGTTGCCGTATCGGCAAAACCGGGGAGCGGAACACAACCCCGTCGGCGGTCCGCCGAGGGCCGGAGGGAAATACGGCCCCCGGCGGACCACCTCACGCATCCGGCGACTCGACGCCGCCGGTCACGGCACCCGCTGTCGCAGTGCCGTCGGTCACGGCACCCGTCACAGCGCCGGGTACGCGTTCCTCATCAGCTCCTGGAACTGCGCGGAGAACCAGTGCCCGGAGAGCGGCGAGTTCGGCAGGGCGCCGGACATGTTGTTGCCGTTGCGCGGGTTGCCCGTGTACGTCGGGTCGCACATGCGGTCGAAGCCCTTGCCCTCGTCGTTCGGGATGGCGGAGCTCGAACCGTCGGACTCACCCGGGGGCTTCATCCACACGTAGGCGTCGATCCCGGTCGCCGGGGCGGCCTGCGGACGCTCGCCGAGACCGGCTCCGGACTGGTTGCACCAGTTGCCGATGTGGATGCGACGGTCGTAGCGACCGCCGTTGACGTACGTGTCGACGCTGGTCGTGGCGCCGGGTCCGGTGGGCCGGGCGCTGCCGCCCCAGCCGTTCCTGGACGTGTCGATCAGCATGCCGATGTTCGAGTTGAAGCCGACCGAGACCAGCTGGTTGCGGAAGGCCTGGGCGAAGGACAGCTCGTCGACGTAGCGGTTCCAGTCGACCCACTTCGACTCACGGACCGACTTGCCGGCCACGTTGTCGTTGATGGTGAAGTTGTTCTCCTTCAGGGCGCTGTAGTTGGCCGTGTTGGTGATGAAGCCGTGGACGTCGTTGACCGTCGCGCCCTCGGCCGTCGCCGCCTCCTTGAAGGTGTTGGCGGAGGCCCC
Organism: Streptomyces ipomoeae 91-03; assembly: GCF_000317595.1. Taxonomy (GTDB): domain Bacteria; phylum Actinomycetota; class Actinomycetes; order Streptomycetales; family Streptomycetaceae; genus Streptomyces; species Streptomyces ipomoeae. The sequence goes on from NZ_AEJC01000680.1 coordinate 11,466, forward strand.
GAAGTTGTCGTCCCAGCCGATCCAGCCGTGGTGGCCGGCGTCGACGTAGTTGTAGACGTTGGCGACGTCACCGAGCTTGTTGAGCGCGTAGCCGACGCCCTTGATGTAGTTGCCGTTGGCCTTCATCACATCGCACTGGGGGGTGGCCGTCGGGCGGCTTCCGGTGTTGGTGACGAGGTTGGGCAGGGAGTCGATCTCGACCGTGGTGACGATCCGCAGGGAGGCGTACTTCGGGTCGGCGAGGATGGCCGCGATCGGGTCGATGTACTGCGTCTTGTACTTGTCGATCTCCGTGGGGCCCAGCTCGCCGTTGGAGGCGAGGGCCGCGCAGTCACGGCCGGGCAGGTTGTAGATCACCAGCTGGACGACGAGCTGGTCGGAACCCTTCTGCCGCAGCGCCTCGTCGAGGTGGGCGCGCAGACCCATCCCACCGTTGACACCGTTGATGGCGGCGATCCGGTCCAGCCACACACCGGTCGGCTGGTTGGAGATCCGGCTGCCGCCCGGCTCGGCGGCGGCCTTCGCGGACCACTCGGGGTTCACGTACACCTTGGCGCCCGCGTACGGGTTGTCGACCCTGGTGCCCGGCGTACCGGGGCCGGGCGGAGTGGTGGGACCACCGCCGCCGTCGTCGACGTTGCAGGTCACCCCGTCGAGGGTGAACGTGGTCGGGAGGGCGTTGGTGCCGCTGTAGGAGGCGTTGAAGCCGAAGCTCACCGAACCGCCGGTCGGGAGCGAGCCGTTGTACGTCTCGTTGGCGGCCGTCACGGCGGTCCCGCTCTGGGAGAGCTTCGCGTTCCAGCCGTTGCCGATCTGCTGGTTCCCGGCGTACGACCACTTCACGGCCCACGACGACTTCGCGGCGCTGTTGTTGGTGATCGTCACGGCGGCCGTGAAGCCGGTGGACCACTGGTTCTGCACCTTGTAGTCGACGGTGCAGGGGATCGCCTTGGTGCCGACGTCGTCCGGTACGGCGGCGATCGCGGTCCCGGCGGCGCCGGCGACCAGCGCCATCGCCGCGAGGAGTGCTGTTCTGGTACGACTCATGAGTGCGGGTTCCCTCTTCCGTAGTGGGGTGTACGTGGAGGTTCCGAGTGGGGTCTCGGTCGCGCCTGTCGGTAGTGGGGTCTCGGTGGCGCGCCCCGTCCGTACTGGGGCCGAGGCGTGCCCTAGCCGTCGAGCGAGCGCAGATGGTCGCGCAGCCCGATGCCGTACGACGTGGGAGTTCCGTCGTAGGCGGAGATCAGGGTGGGCCCGGAGGAGCAGTTCCAGGTGTTCCAGGTCCAGCCCAGATAGGAGAGCTGCCGGGTGTCGAACCACGCCATCACACGGTCGATGAACGAGTGGGCGCAGGTGTTCTCGCCGATCTCGCCCGCGACCAGCGGGACCTGGCCCGCGACCGGTGCCAGCGTGGAGTTCCAACAGCTCTCGTTCACACAGGAGTTGAAGTTGTACACATGCCAGGCGGCGCCCAGATTGCCCTTGGGGTCGGTGGGCTTGTACTGGAGCCACTGGCTGAGGTCGTTCGAGTACGCGAGCCCGCCGGCCAGGATCACGTTCTCCGCGCCGGTGGCGCGGATCGCGTCGATCAGGTCCTGCATCCCGGCGACCTCATAGCCGATGCCGGGGCAGGTGCCGCCGTCCCGCCAGCAGGTCCACGCCTGGGTGGCCGTGGAGGTCGCGCGGTCCGGGTAGGGCTCGTTGAACAGGTCGAACACCACGTGCTTGTCGCTCTTGAAGGTGTTCGCCACCGAGGCCCAGAACGTGGGGCTGTACCGCATGTCGGGCATCGGTTTCTGGCAGCTGGCGTGCACGTCGGAGCAGCCCGCCGAGTTGCCCGTGTACTGGCCCCAGGACCAGTGCAGTTCGAGCATCGGCGTCATGCCGTGCGCCTCCACCTTCGCCACCAGGTCCTTGACGGCGTTGATGTAGTTGGCGCCCGCGTACTCGGGCCTGATGTTGGACAGCCCGAGCCAGCACTCCTCGTTGAGCGGGATGCGTACGGTGTTCACGTTCCAGTCGGCGATCGCCTTGACGGAGGCGTCGTCGACCGGTCCGTCCCAGATGCCGTTGCCCTGGACGCACGCGAACTCGCCGCCGGAGCGGTTGACGCCGAGCAGTCGGCGGGTCGCGCCGCGCTCGTCGACGAGCTTGTTGCCGGACACCTTGAGCACCGGTGGCCCGTCGTCGCCGGGCGGCGGGTCGGTGGGCCCCGGATCGGTCGGATCCGGTGACGGCTCGGCGTCCACGTTGCACGTCGTGCCGTTCAGCTTGAACGCGGTCGGTACGGCGTTGCTCCCCGACCATGACGCGATGAACCCGGCAGTGACGCTCGCGCCGGTGCCCAACGAGCCGTTCCAGCTCTCGCTCGCCGCCGTGACCGTCGTACCGGACTGGGACCATCGCGCGTTCCAGCCCTGGGTGAGCTTCTGACCGCCGGCGAAGTCGAAGGTCAGGGACCAACCGCTGAGCGCCGCCTGGTTGTTGGTGATCCTCACGCCGCCCTGGAAGCCGTCCGCCCACTGGCTGGTGACGGAGTACTCCACCGTGCAGGCGGGTGCGGCTCCCGAAGCGGTGACGACCGGTGCGACCGCGGTGGCCACGAGGGCCAGACCGGCCGCCCCGGCGAGTAAAAGACCTGAACGCGGGGGGTGTCGCATGAGCGACTCCTTGCAGATCGGACACGCCGGGACGGACGTGTCGACTGTTGGAACCGCTCCCACTGGTGCTGGTGAAGGTAGCGCCAAGTGACGGTAAAAAACAGAGGTGTCGCGTTATTGCGCACCAAGATTCTTTTCGCACCTCATCGAATCTTTTCGACTCTTCAAGCACCTTGACCCCTTGCGGCCCCCTCCTCAATATGGGAGCGCTCCCACTGGTTCAAGGCTTGTTGTTGCTGCTCCGCCCCCACCTTCGTAAGAGCCGCACGGAAGGAACCAGAGCATGCACCCCAGACGGAGACGCCGTGCCGTACGGCGTCTTTGGACCGCCGTCGTGGCGGCCCTGGCACTCCCCTTGACGATGCTCTCGACCGGCTCGACCCCTGCCAGCGCGGCGGCGGTCGCGTGCAGTGTCGACTACAAGACCAACGACTGGGGTTCGGGCTTCACCGCCGAACTCACGATCACCAACCGGGGCACCGAGGCCATCAGCGGCTGGACCCTGACATACGCCTACACCGGCAATCAGACGCTGACCAACGGCTGGAACGGCACCTGGTCGCAGTCCGGGAAGACGGTGACGGCGAAGAACGTGTCCTGGAACGGCACGATCGCCGTCGGGGCCGCGGTGACCACCGGCGCCCAGTTCACGTACAGCGGCACCAACGCGGCGCCGAGCAGCTTCGCGATCAACGGCACCACGTGCGTGGGCGCCCACCAGCCGCCGATCACCGTGCTGACCAGCCCGACCGCGGGCGCGGTGTACTCGCAGGGTGACGCGGTGCCGATGGCGGCCACCGCGGCTGCCGCGGACAACGCGACGATCAGCAAGGTCGAGTTCTACGACGACACCACGCTGCTGGGCACGGACACGACCTCGCCGTACACCTTCTCGGCCACGGGGCTGTCCTCGGGCAGTCATTCGCTGGTGGCGAAGGCGTACGACAGTCTGGGCGCGTCGGCGAGTTCCACGCCGGTCGGCATCACGGTCGCCTCGGGTCCCGCCGTGGTGGTCTCGCCGACCCAGCTGGGTGTGCAGCAGGGCAAGACCGGCACGTACGACGTGAAACTTTCGACACAGCCGTCGGGCAATGTGACGGTGACGACCGCGCGGGCGTCCGGCAACACCGGTCTGTCCGTGACGGGCGGCGCCTCGCTCACCTTCACGCCGTCGAACTGGAACACCGCGCAGAAGGTGACCATCACGGCCGCCTCCTCCGGCACCGGCTCGGCGGTCTTCGAGTCGACGGCCACCGGGCACACCAAGGCCGCGGTGACCGTGACGCAGCTGGCCGCGTCGAAGACGTACGACGCACGCTTCCTGGAGCTGTACGGCAAGATCACCAACCCGGCGAACGGCTACTTCTCCCCCGAGGGCATCCCGTACCACTCGGTGGAGACGCTGATCGTCGAGGCGCCTGACCACGGCCATGAGACCACCTCGGAGGCGTACAGCTACCTCCTGTGGCTCCAGGCCATGTACGGCAAGGTGACGGGCGACTGGTCCAAGTTCAACAACGCGTGGGAGATCATGGAGAAGTACATGATCCCGACCCACGCCGACCAGCCGACCAACTCCTTCTACACGGCGAACAAGCCGGCGACGTACGCGCCCGAGCACGACACCCCGGGCGAGTACCCGGCGCAGCTCAACACCGGGGTCTCGGTCGGCTCGGACCCCATCGCCGCCGAGCTGAAGAGCGCGTACGGCACGGACGACATCTACGGCATGCACTGGCTGCAGGACGTCGACAACGTCTACGGCTACGGCAACTCGCCCGGCAAGTGCGAGGCCGGACCGACCGACACCGGGCCGTCGTACATCAACACCTTCCAGCGCGGGCCGCAGGAGTCGGTGTGGGAGACCATCCCGCAGCCCACCTGCGACCAGTTCAAGTACGGCGGGAAGAACGGGTATCTGGACCTGTTCACCGGTGACGCGTCGTACGCCAAGCAGTGGAAGTTCACCAACGCGCCCGACGCCGACGCGCGCGCCGTGCAGGCCGCGTACTGGGCGGACATCTGGGCCAAGCAGCAGGGCAAGGGCTCCGACGTCTCCGCGACCATCGGCAAGGCCGCGAAGATGGGCGACTACCTGCGCTACGCCATGTACGACAAGTACTTCAAGAGGATCGGCAACTGTGTGGGGGCGACCAGCTGCCCCGCCGGTACCGGCAAGGACGCCTCGCACTATCTGCTCTCCTGGTACTACGCCTGGGGTGGTGCGACCGACACCAGCGCCGGTTGGGCCTGGCGCATCGGCTCCAGCCACACGCACGGCGGCTACCAGAACCCGCTCGCCGCGTACGCGCTCGCCAACTACGCCCCGCTGAAGCCCAAGTCGACCACCGGGCAGGCGGACTGGGCCAAGTCCCTCGACCGGCAGATCGAGTTCTACCGCTGGCTGCAGTCCAACGAGGGCGGCATCGCGGGCGGCGCCACCAACAGCTGGGCGGGGCGGTACGCCACTCCCCCGGCCGGTACGCCGACCTTCTACGGCATGTTCTACGACGAGAAGCCGGTGTACCACGACCCGCCGTCCAACCAGTGGTTCGGCTTCCAGGCGTGGTCCATGGAGCGGGTCGCCGAGTACTACCAGCAGACCGGCAACGCGGCCGCGAAGACCGTGCTCGACAAGTGGGTCGACTGGGCGCTGTCCAAGACGACGATCAACCCCGACGGGACGTACCGCATCCCGTCGACCCTGCAGTGGTCCGGCGCGCCCGACACCTGGAACGCGTCGAGTCCCGGTGCCAACGCGGGACTGCACGTCACCGTCGCCGACTACACCGACGACGTGGGTGTGGCCGCCGCGTACGCCAAGACCCTGACGTACTACGCCGACCGCTCGGGTGACGCCGACGCGGCCCGGGTCGCCAAGGCGCTGCTCGACGGTATGTGGGACCACCACCAGGACGGGCTCGGCATCGCCGTTCCGGAGACCCGCGCGGACTACAACCGGTTCGACGACCGGGTGTACGTCCCGAGCGGGTGGACCGGCACGATGCCGAACGGTGACGCGATCAACTCGTCGTCGACGTTCGACTCGATCCGGTCGTTCTACGAGGACGATCCGGCCTGGTCGAAGATCGAGGCGTATCTCGCCGGTGGGGCCGCGCCTTCGTTCACCTATCACCGGTTCTGGGCCCAGGCGGACATCGCGTTGGCCATGGGCTCTTACGCGGAGCTTCTCGAATAGTCCCGCTGACGCGCCGCAGCACGGCTCCGCCACCTGACGGCGAAGCCTGGCCGGGCGGTCCCCACCCGCACGGGGGGCCGCCCGGCCGTTCGCGCCTGTCCATCCCCTCCCCCCACACTCCTGGAGAGGACATCACCGTGCGAAGAACCCGCATCCTCACGGCCGTGCTCGCCCTCTCGGCGGGCCTTCTGGCGGGATCCCCACCCGCCTTGGCCGCCGAGAAGGCCGACAAGTCGGTGTCGATCGCCGCCGACACCTACACCTGGAAGAACGCCCGCATCGACGGCGGCGGTTTCGTTCCCGGGATCGTCTTCAACCGCAAGGAGAAGAACCTGGCGTACGCCCGTACGGACATCGGCGGGGCCTATCGCTGGGTGGAGTCGTCGAAGACATGGACCCCGTTGCTCGACTCGGTCGGCTGGGACGACTGGGGGCACACCGGGGTCGTGAGCCTCGCCTCCGACTCCGTCGATCCGAACAAGGTGTATGTGGCGGCCGGTACGTACACCAACAGCTGGGACCCCGGGAACGGGGCGATCCTGCGCTCCTCCGACCGGGGCGCGAGCTGGCAGAAGACGAACCTGCCGTTCAAGCTGGGCGGGAACATGCCCGGTCGGGGCATGGGCGAGCGTCTGGTCGTCGACCCGAACAAGAACAGCGTGCTGTATCTGGGCGCGCCCAGCGGCAAGGGACTGTGGCGGTCGACGGACTCGGGGGTCACCTGGTCGCAGGTGACCAACTTCCCGAACGTCGGCAACTACGTGCAGGACCCGAGTGACACGTCCGGGTACGCGTCCGACAACCAGGGAATCGTCTGGGTCACCTTCGACGAGTCGACGGGCACATCCGGGAACGCGACGAAAACGATCTACGTCGGGGTCGCCGACAAGGACAACGCGGTGTACCGGTCGACGGACGCGGGCGCGACATGGTCGAGGCTGGCCGGTCAGCCGACCGGCTATCTGGCCCACAAGGGCGTCCTCGACGCCACGAACGGCTATCTGTATCTGTCCTACAGCGACAAGGGCGGACCGTACGACGGCGGCAAGGGCCAGCTGTGGCGGTACGCGACGGCGACCGGTGCCTGGACGAACATCAGCCCGGTGGCGGAGGCCGACACGTACTACGGCTTCAGCGGGCTGACGGTCGACCGGCAGAAGCCCGGCACGGTCATGGCGACGGCGTACAGCTCCTGGTGGCCGGACACCCAGATCTTCCGCTCGACGGACAGCGGCGCGACCTGGACCAGGGCGTGGGACTACACGTCGTACCCGAACCGCTCGAACCGCTACACCATGGATGTGTCGTCGTCGCCGTGGCTGACCTGGGGCGCGAATCCGTCGCCCCCGGAGCAGACGCCGAAGCTCGGGTGGATGACGGAGGCGCTGGAGATCGACCCGTTCAACTCGAACCGGATGATGTACGGGACGGGTGCGACGATCTACGGCACGGAGAACCTGGGGAACTGGGACAGCGGCGGCCAGTTCACCATCAGGCCGATGGTGCAGGGTCTGGAGGAGACGGCCGTCAACGACCTCGCCTCTCCCCCGTCCGGTGCCCCGCTGCTCAGCGCCCTCGGTGACATCGGCGGGTTCCGGCACACCGATCTGACGAAGGTCCCGTCGATGATGTTCACCCAGCCGAACTTCACGACCACCACCAGCCTGGACTTCGCGGAGACCAGCCCCAACACGGTCGTCCGGGTCGGCAACCTGGACTCCGGCCCGCACATCGCGTTCTCCACGGACAACGGCGCCAACTGGTTCGCGGGCACCGATCCGTCGGGCGTCAGCGGTGGCGGCACGGTCGCGGCGGCGTCGGACGGCAGCCGGTTCGTGTGGAGCCCGGCGGGCACGGGTGTGCAGTACACGACGGGCTTCGGCAACGCGTGGCAGGCGTCGAGCGGGATACCGGCCGGCGCGATCGTCGAGTCCGACCGGGTCGACCCGAGGACCTTCTACGGCTTCAAGTCCGGGAAGTTCTACGTCAGCACGGACGGCGGCGCGACCTTCACGGCGTCGAGCGCGAGCGGTCTGCCCAGCGGCGACAGCGTCCGCTTCAAGGCGCTGCCCGGCACGAAGGGCGACATCTGGCTGGCGGGCGGCGCGACGGACGGCGCGTACGGCCTGTGGCACTCCACGGACGGCGGCGCGAGTTTCACCAAACTCTCGAACGTCGCACAGGCCGACACGATCGGCTTCGGCAAGGCGGCGACCGGGGCCTCGTACCAGACCCTGTACACCAGCGCCAAGATCGGTGGCGTGCGCGGCATCTTCCGCTCGACGGACAAGGGCGCGACCTGGACCCGGATCAACGACGACGCCCACCAGTGGGGTTGGACGGGCGGAGCCATCACCGGTGACCCGCGGATCTACGGGCGGGTGTACATCGCGACCAACGGCCGCGGGGTCATCTACGGCGACACCTCCGACACGGGCGGGGGCGGCGGCGGTACGGATCCCGAGCCCGAGCCACAGCCCACGGGCGCCTGCGCGGTGACGTACACGATCACCAACCAGTGGTCGGGCGGCTTCCAGGCCGATGTGAAGCTCGCCAACACGGGCACGAGCGCCTGGTCCGGCTGGACGCTCGGCTGGTCCTTCCCCAATGGCCAGACCATCTCGCAGATGTGGAACGCCGACCACACCCAGTCGGGTTCGGCGGCGACGGCGAAGAACGTGGGCTGGAACGGCAGTGTGGCGGCCGGTTCCTCGGTGAGCTTCGGCTTCACGGGCAGTTGGTCGGGCTCCAATGGTGAACCGACGGCCTTCCGGCTCGGCGAGCAGGCCTGCACGGTCGGTTGAACCACGAGGGCGCGTGTCGAACCCGGCACGCGCCCTCTTCGAGCCATGTACACCGTCCTATACCGACATGTTCATGGCGAGCGCAGAGGGGCATTCCAGACTGTGTACGCACGACTCGCCCGGAGACCTTCACAGAAGGAGCCCCTGTGCCGAACCACAGCCGAGTCACGCGCCGACTGAGCCTGAAGACCGCCCTCGCCGCGGCGGTTCTGCTGCCCCTGTCCCACACCGGGCTGTCCGCCGAACACGCCACCGCGACGGAGGAACTCGCCGATCCCCGACTCGACATCATGTCCTTCAACCTGCGCTACGCGAGCACCGTCCAGCCCAACAGCTGGGCCACCCGCAGGCCGGTGATGCGGGAACTGCTGCGGCGGGAGGCTCCCCATGTCATCGGCACCCAGGAAGGCCTCCACCAGCAACTCCTCGACATCGAGGCCGACCTCGCGCCGAACTACCGCTGGATCGGCACCGGACGCGCGGGAGGCAACCGCGACGAGTTCATGGCGGTCTTCTACGACACCCGCCGACTCGCGCCGCTCGAACACGCCCACTTCTGGCTCTCCGACACCCCTGAGGTGCCCGCGTCGAACACCTGGGGCGGCGGCTCCATACGTATGGTCACCTGGGTCCGCTTCCGCGATCTACGGAACGGTGACCGGCAGTTCTACTTGCTGAACACCCACCTCGACAACCTCAGCCAGTACGCACGCGAGCGTTCCGCCGCCCTGATCGCCCAGCGCGTCGCCGGGTTCGATCGCTCCCTCCCCGTCGTCGTCACCGGCGACTTCAATGTCGCGGCCCACAGGAACGTCGTCCACGACACGATGCTGGGCGCCGGGCTCGTCGACACCTGGGACACGGCGGCCGAGCGCGGTGAGCTGTACGCGACGTTCCACGGCTACCGGCCGCTGACGCCCGGCGGTGACCGCATCGACTGGATCCTGGCCACACCGGGTGTCACGGTGCACCGGGCGGCGATCAACACCTACTCGTCGAACGGCCAGTTCCCCAGCGACCATCTGCCCGTTCAGGTGTCGCTGACCCTGGGATGAGCCAGAAGCCCCTCGGCGGCCAGGCGGGTGCCCGGCCGCCGAGGGGCCGACCGCCTACGGCGTGTACACCGTCGGCCTCGGTGCCGCCGGCATGCCGTCGCCGATGAAGAAGCTGGTGTGCGGGGGCTGGTTGTAGGCGGTGTTCTGCCAGGCCAGGCCCGTGCGGTACATCGGGTCGTGGAGCAGGGTCGTGATCTTCGTGGTGGTCTCGATCGGGGTCGAGTAGATCCGCAGGGCCGTGTTGCCGCTGGTGCGCCAGACGACCTCCTCGCGCCAGTCGCCGAGGATGTCGCCGGAGAGGGCCGGGGTCGCCTTGGTGCCGTTGTTGGAGGAGACGCCGGAGCCGGTCAGGAGGCGGGTGTCGGCGGAGGTGCCGTACTTGTCGATGCGGGTGCCGTCGAGGAGTTCACGGACCGGGTCGCCGTCCCACCAGGAGAGGAAGTTCACCGAGGAGGGTTCGCGGCCCTTGGTCGCGCCGGCCTCGTCGCGGATGGACGTGTCGGAGGCGGACCACATCTCCGGGCCGTCGTTGCCCGCGTAGATGTCCCCGGCGACGCCCCGGCCGTTGTCGCAGCAGGCGGCAAGCTGCCAGCGGACCGCGCCGTTCGCGGGGTTGATGTACAGCTCGGCGGGCTGGGAGGTGGACTCGGAGACCTTGAAGTACTCGAGGCCGGAGGTGGACGCGTCGAGGTCGCCGAGGTGCTGGGCGTCCCCGTGGCCCGTCTTCGTGGTCCACAGCCCGTTGCCGTTGTCGTCGACGGCCATCGCCCCGTACACGATCTCGTCCTTGCCGTCGCCGTCGACGTCACCCACGGACAGGCTGTGCGAGCCCTGGCCGTCGAATCCCTTGCCGCTGTTGGTGGAGGAGCTGGTGTCGAAGGTCCAGCGGCGGGTGAAGGCCCCGTTCCGCCAGTCCCAGGCGGCGATCACCGTGCGGGTGTAGTAACCGCGCGCCATGATCAGGGAGGGCCGGGCGCCGTCGAGATACGCCGTCCCGGCGAGGAAGCGGTCCACGCGGTTGCCGTACGAGTCGCCCCAGGACGAGACCGTGCCGCGGGCCGGGACGTAGTCGACGGACTGCATCGCCCTGCCGGTCTGCCCGTTGAACATGGTCAGATACTCGGGACCGGAGAGGATGTAGCCGCTGGAGTTGCGGTGATCGGCGGACGCGCTGCCGATGACCGCGCCGGTGCCGTCGACCGTGCCGTCCGCCGTCTTCATGGCGACCTCGGCCTTGCCGTCGCCGTCGTAGTCGTACATCTGGAACTGGGTGTAGTGCGCGCCCGAGCGGATGTTGCGGCCCAGGTCGATACGCCACAGGCGGGTGCCGTCGAGCTTGATGCCGTCGACGATCGTGTTGCCGGTGTAGCCGGACTGGGAGTTGTCCTTGGCGTTCGTCGGCTGCCACTTCAGGACGAACTCCAGGGAGCCGTCGCCGTCGAGGTCGCCGACGGAGGCGTCATTGGCCTCGTAGGTGTACGCCACGCCGTCGGGAGTGGTGCCGCCGGCGGGCGCGCTGATCGGTACGTCCTTGTAGCCGGTGCGGAGTTGGACCGCGTGCACCGAGTCGCCCTGCTCGACGCCGTTCACGATGGCCCGGACCGTGTAGTCGGCCTGGGCGGGGGCGCCGGAGTGGAAGTAGTTGGTGGAGCCGGTGATCGGGGTCGAGTTGACCTTCGTACCGGCCCGGTACACGTTGAACGACACATCGTTCGGGTCGGTCCCCAGCCAGCGCCAGCTGACCAGGTTCCCGGCGTCGGTGTGCACACTGACGACACCCCGGTCCAGCGCCTCGACCTGCCGGGCGGTGGCCGCGGCGGCGGGCGGGGCGGTGAACGTGGTGAGTCCGGCGGCGGTCAGGGCGCCTGCCGCCAACGTCGTCAGAATCCCGCGGGCCTTACGAGTCGCCGTGCGGGGCTTGCGGATCGTGCGTCCGCGGTGCGGGTGCGGGTGCGTCACGTGGGCTACCTCCCGAGAGGACAGACGGGTTCCGTTTCCTCAGTCGCCGCCGCCCGCACCGGAGTTGCCGTCCATCGGGAGGGAGTCGCTGTACATCAGGAGGGAGTGGTCGTACATCAGGCCAAGTCCTGGTCGCCCGGCTGGTCGTCCGGCTTCACCCGGCCCGGGAGCCCGGCGGCTTCCGGAACGCCCGCAGGCTGAACCTCGGCTCCGGGCGGGCCCGGTCCTGGTCGGGCAGGGCCGCCAGACGTACGGCGAAGTCCTCGGCGAGCGGGTCGCCGGGCGGGATGGTCATGAACCAGCCGCGCCACAGATCGGCGAGGGCGCGCCGGGGGCTGCGGCCCTGTCCCCGGCCCGCGAAGGTCGCCCGCCCGGCCGGTTCGAGACCGTGCTCGGCGGCGTACCTCTCGACGTCGGCCACGGTGTCCGTCGCCGGGTACCTGGGGCGGGAGGCGAGCACCGCGTCGATGTCGCTGCCCACGTTGTGCGCGGCGGCCTTGTCGACGGTGGTGACGTACACCCCGCCGGGGCGCAGAACACGGGCGCACTCCCCGACGACGGTACGGACGTCCTCGGGGCCGGCCAGCAGATGCAGCAGCCATACGCTGCTGACGGCGTCGAACTCCCCGTCCCTGAACGGGAGTCGGCGGCTGTCGGCGAGTACGACCGCTCCGGGCAACCGGACGGCCGCCCGGCTCGCCATCGCGTACGTCAGGTCGACGCCCGTCACCCGCATCCCGTCCCGCCCGGCCGCGAGCAGCCGGGTCACGATGCCGGTGCCGCAGGCCACGTCGAGCAGACTGCCGGTGCCCTCCGGGACGAGGCCGAGCACGGCACGGGCGGCGGACTCGGCCCGGGGTTCGCCGCCCCGCAGGGCGTCGTAGTCGCTCGCCTCCTTGTCGTAGTCCAGCACCGGATCAGCTCGCCCCGTGGCCGGGCGCGAGCGCCTCCACCCTGCGGGCCAGCTCGAAGTCCTTCTCGGTGACGGCGCCGCCCGCGTCGTGCGTGCTGATGGTCAGGGAGACCGTGTTGTAGCCGAGGGTGAGGTCGGAGTGGTGGTTCAGCTCCTCCTGGGTCTGGGCGATGTGCACGACCATCGCGGTGGCCGCGAAGTGCGAGCCCAGCCGGTAGGTGCGGGCGATCCGGCCGCCGTCCAGCGACCAGCCGGGCAGCTCCGCCAGCCGGTCCTCGATCTCCTTCTGCGACAAGGGTTCGACGGGCATGCGCCGCTCCTTCCGTGACGTCCCCTCCATGACGTGCGGTCCCTCTCAGCGTGCCACAGGCCGCCCACTCCGTACCTGGTCAGGAGGCTCGCCGATGGCCGGGGC
>NZ_AEJC01000681.1 GCF_000317595.1 Streptomyces ipomoeae 91-03
GGACTCGGCGGGGCCGCCGTGGAACAGGCGGGCGGCGAGCAGGGACGCGGCCTCGTCGACCAGGCCGGGCTCTTCGAGCAGGTCGCAGGCGGGACGCTCGCCGAGCCGGGAGGCGAAGCCCTCGGCGAGGCGGTCTCGGCGGGACAGCTCCGTGAGCGCGGCGACCACGCCCGCATCGAGACGGGACGGCCAGCGGCCCATCCGCCAGGCGGGCAGCGCGACCCGGGTGAGAAGACGGTCCCACCCGGCGTACGCCAGGCCGACCTGCTCCTGGGCGACGATCCGCAGACCGTAGTCCACAGCCTGTGCACGCTCGGCCGCGGCGGCGGCGACCCCCCGCTCCATCTCGGCCGCTTGTCCCCGGCAGCCCCGCAGCAGCAGCCGGGTCACCCAGCCGACGCCGGCCAGCACCGTACGCACCGGTGGGCCGTGTGTCGGCGCCGAGGCGACGGCCACGGCGGCGTCCAGCCCTCGTACGAAACGGCGGGCCGCGGCTATGTCCGGGTGCGCCGACGGTCCCGTACCGGCGACGACCGGTGCCAGCACCGCCCGTAGCTCCCCCACCCGCATCCACCACAGGAACGGGGAGCCTATGACCAGCACGGGCGCCAGGGGAGGCCGGTGCCGCAGGGGAGACGACAGGCCGGAGGACAGCCCTCGTACGTCCGCCATCTCGTCGTTCCCGGCAGGGGTCGTGGTCGCGTGCGTGGCCGGGGGTGGGGCGTGGGCCGGGTGGGCGCGGTCCTCCAGCCAGCTGTCGCAGTCGGGGGTGAGCGCTATCGCGGAGGGGGGTGGGACGTCGAGGCGGTCGGCCAGGTCGCGGACGAGGCGGTACAGATCGGGGGCGGCCTCCTCGGTGATCGGGACCGTCGGGCTGACGGCGGGGCGGGCGCGGGCGACGACGAGCGCGATCCCCGCGGCGGCGAGCAGGACGGCGATGGCGAGGACGGAGACGACCCAGCTCGCCGTCGCCCAGCCCGGGCCCGTGAAGTGACCGGTGGAGCCGCCGGCCAGCAGCACGACGGCGACGGCCGCGGGCAGCAGTGCCACGGCCAGTGCCCTGCTGCGGACGCGCAGGACGGCGAGGGCCCAGGAGCGCGCGGCCTGCGCGCCCGCCTCCTCGCCACCAGCCATACCGGTCACGACCCGACGTCACCCCCTGTTGTCCCGTGCGGCTCTCGCCGCGACGACTGCTCGTCACAGTGGTGGCCGCCGAATGTCCTGGCGTTGCTCACTCCCCCACTGTGGCACCCGGCACTGACATCGCAATGTCGGTGGGCCAAGTGCCGGAACACTTGCGCCGCACCCTAGTTGGGGCTCCGGCCGTCGTCAGCCGTATGGGCCATCGCTCACTCAATGGAATGGCTTTGGGGAGAGGTGAATGACGCCGGGCAAGGATCGGGCCCCGGATTCCGACGGATTTTCCAGAGGTTCCTGGTGGTGTCTTCCAGGGGTTTCCTGAGGTGTCCGAGGTTTCCGGGGCCTGGGGTTCGTACCCGTTGCCGGTGGTTCGTATGCGGATGCCGGGAGGGGCGTGGGCGGATGCCGGGAGAGGCCTGGGCGGTCGCGGTTGTGGGCCGGGCCGTGTACGCGCGGCTGGGCCGCGGTGCACCACCCGGGGCTCGCCGTCAGCCGGTCACGCCTCGGCCGCCGCCTTCGCCGCGATGTCCGAGCGGTGCTGGGAGCCGTCGAGGTTGATGCGGGCGACGGCGGTGTACGCGCGGTCGCGGGCCTGGATGAGGTCCTTGCCGGTGGCCGTGACGGAGAGGACGCGGCCGCCGGCGCTGACGATGGCGTCGCCGTCGCGCTTGGTGCCGGCGTGCAGCACGTACGCGTGCGGAGCGTCCAGGGCGGCCACTTCGTCGAGGCCGGTGATGGGGTCGCCGGTGCGCGGGGTGCCGGGGTAGTTGTGCGAGGCCACGACCACGGTGACGGCGGCGTCGTCGCTCCAGCGGAGGGGTTCGAGGTCGGCGAGGGTGCCGTTGGCGGCGGCGAGCAGGACACCGGCCAGCGGGGTCTTGAGACGGGCCAGCACGACCTGCGTCTCCGGGTCGCCGAAGCGGGCGTTGAACTCGATGACCCGTACACCGCGGCTGGTGATCGCCAGACCCGCGTAGAGAAGGCCCGAGAAGGGGGTGCCGCGGCGCCGCATCTCGTCGACGGTCGGCTGCAGCACGGTCTGCGACACCTCGTCGACCAGCTTGGGGTCGGCCCACGGGAGTGGTGAGTACGCGCCCATGCCACCGGTGTTGGGGCCCTCGTCGCCGTCGAGGGCGCGCTTGAAGTCCTGGGCGGGCTGGAGCGGGAGGACCGTGGTGCCGTCGGTGATCGCGAAGAGGGAGACCTCGGGGCCGTCCAGGAACTCCTCGATGACGACACGGCCACAGGCCAGCGCGTGCTCACGAGCCCTGTCGAGGTCCGCCGTCACGACGACGCCCTTGCCGGCCGCCAGCCCGTCGTCCTTCACGACGTACGGCGCGCCGAAGGCGTCCAGGGCCTCGTCGACCTCCTCGGGGGTCATACAGACGTACGACCGGGCGGTGGGTACGCCGGCTCCGGCCATGACCTCCTTGGCGAAGGCCTTCGACCCCTCCAGCTGAGCGGCTTCCCCGGAGGGCCCGAACACCGGGACGCCCGCCTCGCGTACGGCGTCGGCGACACCGGCGACCAGCGGGGCCTCCGGGCCCACGACCACCAGGTCGGCCTCCAGCCGGGTCGCCAGCGCGGCCACGGCGGCACCGTCCAGGGCGTCGACCGAGTGCAGCTCGGCCACCTCCGCGATGCCCGCGTTGCCGGGCGCGCAGTGGAGCGCGGTGACGTCGGAGTCGAGGGACAGAGAACGGCACAGCGCGTGCTCACGAGCACCGCTGCCGATGACGAGGACCTTCACGGGGCCAGCCTAACCGGCGGGAGGGGGTGCGTTTGTGGGGGCTTCCGAAGGGTGGGATGGGCGGGGGTTGTGGGATCGCACGAAGAGGGTGCGTGGGAGAGGGGTCCGGTGCCGGGGTGGAAGCGGTGCAGGGGATGGAAGCGGTACAGGGGGTGGGGGCGGGAGACAAGGGGAGGGGTGGTGCGGGAGGGGGCGTGGTGGGGTGGATGCGCGGCTTGGGGCGCGTGAGCATGTGGCGGGGCGGCCCCCCGGCCCCCGGCACCTGGCCCCGGGCAGCGGCCCCCGGGCAACGGCAACGGCAACGGCAACGGCAACGGCAACGGCAACGGCAACGGCAACGGCAACGGCAACGGCAACG
>NZ_AEJC01000682.1 GCF_000317595.1 Streptomyces ipomoeae 91-03
CCCGCCCTCCTCACCTCATGAACCGCCCCCCAACAGCCCTGCCGCCCGGGCCCAGCGATACTTCGCGCCCAGCACGGCCACCGGCTTCTCGGTCGTGTACGGGTACGCCACGACCCCCCGCTCGAACAGGTACTGGCAGGCCTCCTCGACCTCGACATCACCCGCGAGCGACGCCACCACGGGCTTCTCGACGCCCCGTTCGCGGAACTCGGCCACCACGCACGCGGTGAGCTCGGCGAACACCATGGGCGGCGTGACGATGGTGTGCCAGTAGCCGAGGACGAGCGCGTGGATGCGCGGGTCCTCGAGCCCCAGCCGGATCGTCGCCTCGTACGTCGACGGGGGCTCGCCCCCGGTGATGTCCACCGGGTTGCCCGCGGCCCCGAAGGGCGGGATGAACTTCCTGAAGGACTCGTCCAGGTCCGGCGGGATCTCCATCAGGGACAACCCGTTGTCCGTCACCGCGTCCGACAGCAGGACACCGCTGCCGCCGGCGCCGGTGATGATCACGACGTTGTCGCCCTGCGGAGCCGGAAGCACCGGCAACGCGCGCGCGTACTCCAGCATTTCGTTCAGCCCGGGCGCCCTGATGACACCCGCCTGCTTCAGGATGTCGTCGTACACGGCGTCGTCGCCGGCCAGCGCGCCCGTGTGCGAACCCGCCGCCTTCGCCCCGGCCGCCGTACGGCCGGCCTTGAGGACCACCACCGGCTTCTTCGGGACGGTCGCCCGCGCGGCCTCCACGAAGGCACGGCCGTCCTTGAGGTCCTCCAGGTGCATCGCGATGCACTCGGTGTGCGGGTCCTCGCCGAACCAGGTCAGCAGGTCGTCCTCGTCCAGGTCCGACTTGTTGCCGAGCCCGACGATCGCCGACACACCCGTCTTCGTGGTGCGTGCGAAGCCCAGGATGGCCATCCCGATGCCACCGGACTGCGAGGTCAGCGCGACACCGC
This sequence comes from Streptomyces ipomoeae 91-03, assembly GCF_000317595.1. Lineage (GTDB taxonomy): Bacteria > Actinomycetota > Actinomycetes > Streptomycetales > Streptomycetaceae > Streptomyces > Streptomyces ipomoeae. The sequence goes on from NZ_AEJC01000682.1 coordinate 954, forward strand.
CCTTGACGTCGTACGGCGTGCAGAACGTGGCGCACAGGTCCTGCCACGTCGAGTAGTAGCCGTAGATGTTCGGCCCGAGCAGCCGGATGCCGTGCCGCTCGGCGATGGCCACGATCTCCGCCTGGAGTTCGTGCTCACCGGTCTCCGCGAACCCGGAGGGGATCAGTACGGCATTGGGGATGCCCTTGCGTCCCACCTCCTCCAGCGCCGCGGCCACGAACTTGGCGGGGATCGCGAAGACCGCCACATCCACCTCACCGGGAACGTCCGTGACACTCTTGTACGCCTTGCGGCCCAGAATGTCATCGGCCTTGGGGTTCACCGGGTGGATCTCCCCGGAGAAACCGCCGTCGATGAGGTTGCGCATCACCGAGTTGCCGATCTTGCCCTGCTCGTTGGAGGCCCCGATCACGGCCACCGACGACGGCTGCATCAGCCGGCGCATCGAAGTGAGGATCTCCGCGCGCGTGTACGTGCGCCGCGGCTTGGGCACCGACTCCGCGAGGATCACCCGGATGTCCGCCGCGACCGCGCTCTCCGGGGTGGCGATCACCGGATTGAGGTCCACCTCGGCGATCTCCGGGAAGTCCGTGACGAGTTCGGAGACCCGGCGGATCTGCTCGGCGATCGCCCACCGGTCCACCGGGGCCGCCCCACGCACCCCGCGCAGGATCTCCGCCGAGCGGATCGAGTCCAGCATGGACACGGCCTCGTCCGCGCCGACGGGCGCGAGCCGGAAGGTGACGTCCTTGAGGACCTCGACCAGCACCCCGCCGAGCCCGAAGGCGACGACCTTCCCGAACGTCGGGTCCGTCACCGCGCCGACGATGACCTCCTGGCCCTTCGGCAGCAACTCCTGCACCTGGACGCCCTCTATACGGGCATCGGGTGCGTACGCGCGCGCGTTGTCGACGATTCGGTGAAACGCGGCCCGTACGTCGCCGGCGCCCTCCACGCCGACGACGACCCCGCCCGCGTCGGTCTTGTGCAGGATGTCCGGCGAGACGATCTTCATGACCACCGGCCCGCCGAAGCGCGCCGCGTACGCCACCGCCTCGTCGACGTCCCGCGCCAACTCCTCGCCGGGTACGGCGATGCCGTACGCGTCGGCGATCACCTTGCCCTCGGGCGCGGTCAGCGCGCTGCGGCCCTCGGCGCGCACGGCGTCGAGGAGGGTGCGCACCCTCAGCACCCGGTCTTCGGCCATCAATCAGATCACCCCGTTCGACTTGAGCAGGCGCAGCTCCTCGTCACCGAGGCCGAGCTCGCCGACGTAGATCTCTTCGTTGTGCTCGCCGAGGAGCGGTGAACTGGTCACGTCCACAGGGGAGTCGGACAGCTTCAGCGGGCTGCCCACGGTCACGAACTCGCCGCGCTCGGGGTGCGGCACGGTGACGACCATCTCGTTGGCGACCAGCGACTCGTCCTCGATGATCTCCTTGGTGGACAGGATCGGCCCGCACGGGATGTTGTGGGCGTTGAGCCGCTCCAGCACCTCCCACTTGGGCAGCGTGGACGACCACTCCTCGATCAGCTGGAACATCTTGTTGAGCTTGGGCAGCCGGGCCTCAGGCGTCGCCCACTCGGGGTCGTCGGCCAGCTCCGGCCGGCCGATGAGTTCGCTGATCGGCTGCCAGCCCACGGGCTGCACGATGACGTACACATAGTCGTTCGGGCCGCCCGGCGCGCACTTGACCGCCCAGCCGGGCTGGCCGCCGCCGGACGCGTTTCCGGACCTGGGAACCTCCACGCCGAAGTCGTCGTTCGGATATTCACGGAGCGGGCCGTGTGCCAGCCGCTGCTGGTCCCTCAGCTTCACCCGGCAGAGGTTGAGGACGGCGTGCTGCATGGCCACATTGACCCGCTGACCGCGCCCGGTGTTCTCCCGCTGGTACAGCGCCGCGAGAATCCCCGCCACGGCGTGGATGCCCGTGCCCGAGTCCCCGATCTGGGCCCCCGTCGCCAGCGGCGGCCCGTCCTCGAAGCCGGTGGTCGACATCGATCCACCCATGGCCTGCGCGACGACCTCGTACGCCTTGAAGTTGGTGTACGGGCCTTCGCCGAACCCCTTGATGGAGGCATAGACGATACGCGGATTGATCTCCTGGATGCGGTCCCAGGTGAAGCCCATGCGGTCGACCGCGCCGGGTCCGAAGTTCTCGACCATGACGTCGGAGCGCCGGATCAGCTCGGTGAGGATCTCCTTGCCGCGCTCGGTCTTGGTGTTGAGGGTGATGCTCCGCTTGTTGCAGTTGAGCATCGTGAAGTAGAGCGAGTCGACGTCCGGGAGGTCGCGCAGCTGCTTGCGCGTGATGTCACCGGTCGGCGCCTCCAGCTTCACGACGTCCGCGCCGAGCCAGGCCAGCAGCTGGGTGGCGGACGGGCCGGACTGGACGTGGGTCATGTCGAGGACACGGATGCCTGCGAGCGCCTTGGCGGGCGGCGAGGTCATGTCGGTCTCGGTCGTCACCGGGTCACCTCACTTGTACATCGTCTGGTTCATGGTTCCGGGGGCGTACGCGTCCGGGTCGACCCAGACGTTGATCAGCGACGGCTTGCCCGACTCACGAGCACGCCGCAGCGCCGGGCCGATGTCGGCGGGGTCGCGGACCTCCTCGCCGTAACCGCCCAGCATCTGCGCGAACTTGTCGTAGTGGACGTCGCCGAGGGTGTTGCCGACCCGCTCGCGCTCCATGCCGTACTTCTGGGCCTGGCCGTAGCGGATCTGGTTCATGGAGGAGTTGTTGCCGACGATGCCGACGAAGGGGAGGTCGTAGCGGACAAGGGTCTCGAAGTCCCAGCCGGTGAGGGAGAACGCGCCGTCACCGAAGAGGGCCACCACTTCCTTGTCGGGCCGCGCCTGCTTGGCCGCGAGCACGAAGGGGACGCCGACGCCGAGCGTGCCGAGGGGACCCGGGTCCATCCAGTGTCCGGGTGACTTGGGCTGGACGACCTGACCGGAGAAGGTGACGATGTCGCCGCCGTCGCCGATGTAGATGGAGTCCTCGGTGAGGAAGTCGTTGATCTCGCTGACCAGCCGGTACGGGTGGATCGGCGAGGCGTCGGACTTCAGGCTGGGCAGCCGCTTCTCGATGGCGGTCTGCTCGGCGGCGCGCAGCTCGTCGAGCCACTCCTTGCGCTTCGACGCGCCCCCGTTGAGGCGTCCGGAGGCCGCCTCGGTCACCGACTTCAGGATCAGCCCGGCGTCGCCCACGATCCCGAGGTCGATGTCGCGGTTCTTGCCGACGGTCCGGTAGTCGAGGTCGATCTGCACGACGGTCGCGTCCTGCGACAGCCGCTTGCCGTAGCCCATGCGGAAGTCGAAGGGTGTACCGACGATGACGATGACGTCGGCGTTGGAGAAGGCGTACCGGCGGGAGAGCTGGAAGTGGTGCGGGTCCCCGGGCGGGAGGGTGCCGCGGCCGGCGCCGTTCATGTACGCGGGGATGTTGAGGGTGCGCACGAGCTCGATGGCGGACTCGGTGCCGCGGGTCGTCCACACCTGACTGCCCAGCAGGATCGCGGGCTTCTCGGCGTGCACCAGCAGGTCGGCGAGCTTCTCGATCGCCTCCGGGTCACCGGCGGAGCGGGTCGAGGCACGGTAGGCGCCCGCCTTCGGCACGCGGGCCTTCTCCACCGGCACCTTGGCGTCCAGTACGTCGCGCGGGATCTCCAGGAAGGAGGGCCCGGGAGCGCCGTGGTAGCACTCACGGAACGCCATCGACACCATGTCCGCCGCGCGCGCCGTGTCCGGCACGGTCGCCGCGAACTTGGTGATCGGCGTCATCATGTCGACGTGCGGGAGGTCCTGCAGGGACCCCATCTTGTGCTGGGTGTGCGCCCCCTGGCCGCCGATCAGCAGCATCGGGGACTCCGCGCGGAAGGCGTTGGCGACCCCGGTCACGGCGTCCGTCGTGCCGGGCCCCGCGGTGACGACCGCGCAGCCGGGCTTGCCGGTGATGCGGGCGTAGCCGTCGGCGGCGTGCGCGGCGACCTGCTCGTGGCGTACGTCGACGACCTCGATGCCCTCGTCGACGCAGCCGTCGTAGATATCGATGATGTGGCCGCCGCACAAGGTGTAGATGACGTCGACACCCTCCGCTTTGAGTGCCTTGGCGACGAGATGACCACCGGAAATGAGCGCCTCGTCCTTGTCACGGCTGTCGTCAGGCATGGCGAAGTCCTGTCCCTTCGTAGGGGGTTGGAACGCTCTCGCGGTTGATTGCATACAGTCGACGAATACTGTATGAAGCTTGTTATCCCGCATCCGGTGGGTGGTGTCCAGGGGGCGTGCGGCACTTTTGAGTCAGGAGCCGGAATGGACCTGTTCGAACACCAGGCAAGGGAACTCTTCGAGGAATACGGCATCTTGGTGCCGAGGGCCGAGGTCACCGACTCGCCCAAGGAAGCACGCGAGATCGCCCGCAGGCTCGGCGGACGCGTCGTCGTCAAGGCCCAGGTGAAGACCGGCGGACGCGGCAAGGCGGGCGGGGTGAAGCTCGCCGCCGACCCCGCCGCTGGCGAACTCACGGCACGACAGATCCTCGGTATGGACATCAAGGGCCACACCGTCCGCGAGGTGATGATCGCCGAACCCGTCGCCATCGAGCGCGAGTTCTATGTCTCCTACGTCCTCGATCGCGCCGCCGGCCGCTTCCTCGCGATCGCCTCGGCCGAGGGCGGCATGGAGATCGAGGAAGTCGCGGCCAGCAGGCCCGAGGCCGTGGCCCGTATCCCCATCGACCCCGTCGAGGGCGTCACCTCGGCGAAGGCCGCCGAGATCGCCGCGGCGGCCGGTCTGCCCCCGCAGACCGTCGACGTCCTCGTACGGCTCTGGAAGGTGCTGATCCGTGAGGACGCGCTCCTCGTCGAGGTCAACCCGCTCGTCCGCACCGAACAAGGCCGGATCCTGGCCCTCGACGGCAAGGTCACCCTTGACGACAACGCCCGCTTCCGGCAGACCCGTTGGGGCGACGAGCACTCCACGCACGACGATCCGCTGGAGGCCGCCGCTGCCGCGAAGGGCCTCAACTACGTGAAGCTGGACGGCGAGGTCGGCATCATCGGCAACGGCGCGGGCCTCGTCATGTCGACCCTCGACGTCGTCGCCGGCTGCGGCGCGCGCCCAGCCAACTTCCTCGACATCGGCGGCGGAGCGTCCGCCCAGATCATGGCCGACGGCCTCGACGTCATCCTCTCCGACCCGGCGGTGAAGTCCGTCTTCGTCAACGTCTTCGGCGGGATCACCGCCTGCGACGCGGTCGCCGACGGCATTGTGCAGGCCCTGGAGAGCGTCCAGTTGACCAAACGTTTGGTGGTCCGCCTGGACGGCAACAACGCCGCCCGCGGCCGGGCGATCCTCGACGAGCGAGCCCACCCCCTGGTCGAGCAGGCCACCACCATGGACGGCGCCGCGCGCCGCGCCGCCGAACTCGCCCACGCAGCCTGAGGAGCCCGGACATGGCCATTTACCTCACCAAGGAGAGCAAGGTCCTCGTCCAGGGCATGACCGGCGGCGAGGGCATGAAGCACACCCGCCGCATGCTCGCGGCCGGCACGAACGTCGTCGGCGGCGTCAACCCCCGCAAGGCCGGGCGGACGGTCGACTTCGATGAGCGTGCCGTCCCCGTCTTCGGCTCGGTCGGCGAGGGCATCGAGGCGACCGGCGCCGACACGACCGTCGTCTTCGTCCCGCCCGCCTTCACCAAGGCGGCGGTCATCGAGGCCGCCGACGCCGGCATCGGCCTCGCCGTCGTCATCACCGAGGGCATCCCCGTTCACGACTCCGTCGCCTTCACCGCGTACGCGCAGGCCAGGGGCACCCGCGTCATCGGCCCCAACTGCCCGGGCCTCATCACGCCCGGCCAGTCCAACGCCGGCATCATCCCCGCCGACATCACCAAGCCCGGACGCATCGGCCTGGTCTCCAAGTCCGGCACCCTCACCTACCAACTCATGTACGAACTCCGCGACATCGGCTTCTCCACCTGCGTCGGGATCGGCGGCGACCCCGTCGTCGGCACCACCCACATCGACTGCCTCGCCGCCTTCGAGGCCGACCCCGACACCGAGATCATCGTGCTCATCGGCGAGATCGGCGGCGACGCCGAGGAACGGGCCGCCGCGTACATCCGTGAACACATCACCAAGCCCGTCGTCGGCTACATCGCCGGGTTCACCGCGCCCGAGGGCAAGACGATGGGCCACGCGGGGGCGATCGTGTCCGGCTCCTCGGGCACCGCGCAGGCCAAGAAGGCGGCGCTGGAAGCGGTCGGCGTCAGGGTGGGCGGGACGCCGACCGAGACGGCCCGGCTGGTGCTGGCCGCCCTGGAAGACGGAGCGTGACGCCACCCGGTAAGGGACGTCGCCGGTAGAGCGACGTCACCCCACAAAGGAGGGCCCCACGGGTCCTTCTCCTGCCCAACGGGCCCTTGTCCTCTCGACTGTGCACCGAGAGCGGAGCAACCAATGGCACCTACCCTCACCCTGAAATCCGGCACCTCCTGGGCCGACGCCTGGCAGCGCTGCCTCGCCGTCGCCCCCGAGGCCTTCCGGGACGACCGCGTCCTCAACCTCTGGGGCGCCGCCTGGCAGGCGGACGGCCGGGTGCTCCCGGCCACCAGCCCCGTCGACGGCAGCCCCATCGCCGGTCCGCCCCGCCTGGACGGCGCCACCGCGCACCAGGCCGTACGCGCCTCGCTCGACCAGCACCGCGCCTGGCGGCACATTCCCCTCGACGAACGCCGCGCCCGCGTCGCCGCGACCCTCGACGCCCTCACCCACCACCGCGAACTGCTCGCCCTGCTCCTCGTCTGGGAGATCGGCAAACCCTGGCGGCTCGCCCAGGCCGATGTGGACCGGGCCATCGACGGGGTCCGCTGGTACGTCGACGGCATCGAGCCCATGGTCGAAGGGCGCGCCCCGCTCGACGGGCCGGTGTCCAACATCGCCAGCTGGAACTACCCGATGAGCGTGCTCGTTCACGCAATGCTGGTACAGGCACTGGCAGGGAACGCGGTCATCGCCAAGACCCCGACCGACGGCGGCGTCGCCTGCCTCACCCTGGCCTGCGCGCTCGCCGCCCGCGAGGGGATACCCGCCACCCTCGTCAGCGGCAGCGGAGGCGAGCTGTCCCGGGCGCTCGTACGAGCCCCCGAGGTCGGCTGCGTCTCCTTCGTCGGCGGTCGCGACACCGGCGCCGCAGTGGCCACGGCCGTCGCCGACCTCGGCAAACGCCATGTACTGGAACAGGAGGGACTGAACACCTGGGGCATCTGGAACCACACAGACTGGGACACGCTCGCCGCCGTCATCCCCAAGCTCTTCGACTACGGCAAACAGCGCTGCACGGCGTACCCGCGCTTCGTCGTCCAGCGTGAGCTGTTCGACGAGTTCCTCGGGGCCTACCTCCCGGCGGTCCGCACACTCAAGATCGGCCACCCGCTGGCCGTGGAGCACCCCGACGACCCGTATCCGCGCCTGGACTTCGGCCCCGTCATCAACGCGGCCAAGGCCAAGGAGCTGACCGACCAGATCACCGAGGCGATCGACCGCGGCGCCGTCCCGCTGCACCGGGGCAAGCTCGGCGACGCCCGCCTCCTGCCCGGCCAGGACACGGGCGCGTACGTCCCGCCCGTCACGCTTCTGAACCTGCCGCCGTCCTCCCCGCTGCACCACGCGGAACCCTTCGGACCCGTCGACACGATCGTCCTGGTCGACACCGAGGCCGAACTGCTCGCCGCCATGAACGCCTCGAACGGCGCGCTCGTCGCCACCCTGTCCACCGACGACCGGGCGACGTACGAGCGGCTGGCCCCGCAGATCCGGGCGTTCAAGGTCGGCCACGGCAAGCCCCGCTCCCGTGGCGACCGCGATGAGCTCTTCGGCGGCTTCGGCGCGTCCTGGCGCGGCGCCTTCGTGGGCGGCGAACTGCTCGTGAAGGCGGTCACACGCGGCCCGGCGGGGGAGCGGCTGCCGGGCAACTTCCCTGAGTACCA
>NZ_AEJC01000683.1 GCF_000317595.1 Streptomyces ipomoeae 91-03
CCTGCGGCTTGCCGCGGTCGCCGGCACCGCCATGATGGCGCTGATGTGGATCGCGGAGTGGCCGCCGGCCCAACACCTGTCCGACGGGTCGGCGAGCATGTCGACCAACCCGTTCTCCGACTACCACCTCATCTACGCCATCGTCCTCATCGCCCTCGCGGCCGCGGGTGCCGGCGCCACCTGGGGTCTGGGCAGGGCCTGGGCGCGGCTGCCCTTCGTCAGCCGCAACCGCTGG
>NZ_AEJC01000684.1 GCF_000317595.1 Streptomyces ipomoeae 91-03
CGGGCACAGGCCGTCTCCATGGGGCACCGATGACGGATGGTGGGGTGCCCGGCGGCTGCCTAGCGTGGGAAGAGTCCGCGATGGATGACGTACGAGGAGGCACCCCACATGCCCGTCGCACTGAATCACACGATCGTCGCCGCCCACGACAAGGAGGCCTCCGCGCGGTTCCTCGCCGACATCCTGGGGCTGGAGGTGCGCCCGCCGTTCGGCCCCTTCATCCCGGTCGAGATCCCCAACGGCGTGACCCTCGACTACATGGACACCCCCGACCCGATCACACCCCAGCACTACGCCTTCCTGGTCACGGAGGACGAGTTCGACGAGATCTTCGCCCGGATCAAGGCGGCCGGTCTGACGTACTGGGCGGACCCGTACCACCGCCGGACGAATGAGATCAACACGAACGACGGCGGTCGCGGCACCTACTTCGACGACCCGAACGGCCACAACCTGGAGATCATCACCAGGCCGTACGGGAGTGGATCCTGACGGCGACGGCGGTCGACGGCAGCGCGGGGCCTGACGGCGGCGGTCGTACGACAGGGGGGCCTGACGGCCGGTGCCGTACGGGAGCGGGTGGCGTACGGCGGTGAGGCGCGTCGGCGTCGCCGTCACGGCCGGACCCTGGTCACCGCTCGCAAGTCGCCGCTCAGCAGATCGGTGTGGGTGATGGCGAAGTCACCGTTCGGCAGGGTGCCGCCGAAGTGCCGGCCGATCACTGTGCCGGGGAGGTACGCCCGCAGGCTGTGGCGCATGGCGGTGTCGTACTCCACGGGTTCGCCCCAGTCGGCCGGAGCCTCGTCGGTGCCGAGGACGACCCAGTGGTCCACGGAGACCGGGGCGTCGAGATCGGGCACGCCTCCGCTGTGGCAGTCGAGCGCGGGCAGGGTGAGGAGTTCGGGGTCGACCGGCGGGTACCACATGAGCAGCGGCTTCGCGTGTGCGGCCTGCGCGTTGTCGAAGCAGCAGACGGCGATGGCGTGGGCCGGGTATCGCTCGGCGTAGAAGGCGAGCAACTCCGGGTCGAGCGACGGCCGTCGATGGGCGGGGACCTCGGCGAGCGCGGCCGGTATCGCCCGCGGGTCGCGGGCGAGCAGCACGGTGTAGATGTCGTGCTCGAACACCTCGACGGCGGGGCCGGGGTCCCCTCCCATCCAGGCCATCAGCGCGGGGCCGCCCACGGATATCGGCCGTACCGCGTCCACCATCCGCTCCAGCAGGTCGGAACTCCGGCCGACGGAGAGGAAGTTCTGGCGACTCATGTGCCGGGTCGGCAGGTGCAGCAGCATGGCGTTGGGGCCGTCGGCGAGGTTGACGGCGGTGTTCTGGTGGCCGAGGACATGGATCAGCCCGTGCTCGGGGTGGCGCAGCCGACCGCAGTACAGGGTGGTGCCGGAGAACTCGGCCGGGGCCATGGAGACGCACATGGCGGCAAGTGTGACCGAACGTCGGGTCGGTGGGGGCCGGGGGGTCAAAACCGCCGGAGTCCGCGCCCGATCAGGTGCGGGGAGGCGGAGTGACGGCGTGCCAGTAGGTGCTCACCAGCCGACGGTGACCGTCTCTCCCGAACTTCTCGGAGCCGCGGCCCACCGGATGACCTTCCACCGACCGGATGTCACCTCACGGCGACCGGATCCCCCGGCGTCGGCCCAGTCACCTCGCCCCGCACCGTTCCGCCTCGCCCTCGAAGGAAAAACCGATCGCGCGGCGGTCGGCCCTCAGGGCCTCATCCCTGCGCCTTCGCCACCCCGATCGGGCAGGACACCCCGGTGCCGCCGATGCCGCAGTAGCCCGCCGGGTTCTTGTCCAGGTACTGCTGGTGGTAGCCCTCGGCGGGGTAGAAGGTGCGGCCCTCGACCGGGAGGATCTCGGTGGTGATGGTGCCGTAGCCGGAGGTGGTGAGGACCTTCTGGTAGGCCTCGCGGGAGGCTTCGGCGACGGCCGCCTGCTGCGGGGTGTGGGTGTAGACGGCGGACCGGTACTGGGTGCCGACGTCGTTGCCCTGGCGGAAGCCCTGCGTCGGGTCGTGGGACTCCCAGAAGACCTGGAGCAGGCGCTCGTAGGAGATGAGGGAGGGGTCGTAGACGACGCGGACGACCTCGGTGTGGCCGGTCAGCCCGGAGCAGACCTCTTCGTACGTGGGGTTCTCCGTGTATCCGCCCTGGTAACCGACCAGCGTCGTCCACACCCCCGTCGGCAGCTGCCAGAACTTCCGCTCCGCGCCCCAGAAGCAGCCGAGGCCGAAGTCGGCGATCTCCAGGTGCTCGGGGTACGGACCGAGGAGGGGGTTGCCGAGCACGGTGTGCCGGTCGGGTACCGCGAACGGCAGTTCGGCGCGGCCCTGCAGCGCCTGCTCGGGGGTGGGCAGCTGGGGCGTGCGGCCGAAGAACATCGGGACTCCCTTGGAGACGTACGGACGGGTGGAGA
>NZ_AEJC01000685.1 GCF_000317595.1 Streptomyces ipomoeae 91-03
CCCTCGTGTACTGAGCGGCGGCCGACTCACAGCCGGTCGAAGTCGCCCGCGAGCGCCGAGGCGAGCCTCAGGTGCGGCTCCGCCTCCTCATGCCGCGCCTGTCGCTGGAGCGTACGGCCCAGCATCAGCCGGGCGTACTGCTCCACCGGGTCACGCTCGACGAGTACGCGCAACTCGGCCTCGGCGCGCCGCAGTTGGGCGGAGTGGTAGTAGGCGCGGGCCAGCAGCAGCCGCGGGCCGGTCTGCTCCGGCACCTCCTCGACCAGCGCACTGAGGACGCGCGCGGCGGCGGTGTAGTCCTTGGCGTCGAAGAACATCCGCGCGCGCTCCCAGCGCTCGGCCGGTGTTCCGTGGTCGTAGTACGTCGTGTCCACTGCTGACCTCCTTCGACGCCCACAACCGCACCCCACAGTTGAATATTCCACTATCTACGGAGTCGGCGCTCGTTGGACTGACGGCGGGTGCCGGACGGGGCTAGGTTGTGAAGCATGAGCAATCTTGATCGGCAGGCGGTGCCCACGGTGTGCGGCGGCCGGGGTTTCGTGGTGGCCGAGCCGGTTCGTGAACTCCTCAGCCCGCGTCGGGTACAGCTCGGCGAGTCCACCGAGGTCCGGCGGCTGCTGCCCAACCTGGGCCGTCGCATGGTGGGGGCGTGGGCATTCGTCGACCATTACGGGCCGGACGACATCGCCGACGAGCCCGGTATGCAGGTCCCGCCGCACCCGCACATGGGGTTGCAGACGGTCAGCTGGCTGCACGAGGGCGAGGTGCTGCACCGCGACTCCACGGGCAGCCTGCAGACGATCCGGCCGCGTGAGCTGGGTCTGATGACGTCCGGCCGGGCGATCTCGCACTCAGAGGAGAGCCCGAAGGCCCACGCCCGCTTTCTGCACGGCGCCCAGCTGTGGGTCGCCCTGCCGGACAGCCACCGGCACACCGACCCGCGCTTCGAGCACCACGCGGAGCTGCCCGTGGTCACCGCGCCCGGGCTGCGTGCCACGGTCATCCTCGGCGACGTCGACGGGGCGACCTCGCCCGGCACCGCGTTCACCCCGATCGTCGGCGCCGACCTCGCCCTCACCCGGGGCGCCGACCTGCGCCTACCGCTCGAACCGGACTTCGAGTACGCCGTCCTCTCCATGTCCGGCGAGGCCCACGTCGACGGCGTCCCCGTCCTCCCCGGCTCCATGCTCTACCTCGGCTGCGGCCGCACCGAACTCCCCCTCCGCGCCGAGTCGGACGCCGCCGTCATGCTCCTCGGCGGCGAGCCCTTCGAGGAAGAGCTGATCATGTTCTGGAACTGGATCGGGCGGTCCCAGGAAGAGATCGAACAGGCGCGCCGGGACTGGATGGAAGGATCGCGGTTCGGCGAGGTGAAGGGGTACGACGGCGATCCGCTGCCCGCTCCGGAACTGCCGCCCGCGCCGTTGAAGCCGCGAGGCAGAATGCGCTGACCTGCGGAAATAGCGGAGCGTCGGCGGCGGTGGGCCTTGTCAGTCGTGCGAGTTCCTGAGCAATTGGGATCTGACCTCGTTCTTGAGGACTTTCCCGACCTTGGAGCGGGGAAGGTCGGGCCATACCTCGATCTGCTTGGGTGCCTTGACGCCGCCGATCCGAGCCTTGACGAAGTCGCGTATGCCCAAGTCGGTGACGCTCGCCGCGCTCACTCCGGCGTGGAGCTGGACGACCGCGGTCACGCGTTCGCCCCACTTGTCGTCCGGCAGCCCGACGACCGCGCAGTCCTGGACGGCGGGGTGCTCCATCACCGCCTGTTCGACTTCCGCGGAGTAGACGTTGAATCCACCGCTGATGATCATGTCCTTGGCGCGGTCCACGATGAACAGGTAGTTCTCGGCGCCGAGATAGCCGATGTCCCCGGTGTGGTGCCATCCGTGCCGGGACGCCTCCTCGGTGGCCGAGGGGTTCTTGTAGTAGCCCGCCATCACCAGTGAGCCGCGCACGACGATCTCGCCGCGTTCGCTGGGCGGCAACAGCCGTCCTTCGCCGTCCATGATGGCGACGTCGACCAGCGGAGACGGCCGTCCCGCGGAGGCGAAACGCTCGACGGCGAGCGAGCCGTCAGGATGGAAGTGCTCCTCCGGAGCCATGGTCGAGATCATCATGGGGGCCTCGGACTGGCCGAAGAGCTGTGCCATGACCGGGCCGATCCGCTCGATGGCCTCCCGCAACCGGGCCGCCGACATGGGGGCCGCGCCGTACCAGAGGCAGCGCAGGGACGTCAGGTCCGTGGCACCGAGGCGCGCGTGGCCGAGAAGCATGTAGATCAGGGTCGGCGGCAGGAAGGTGTGGGTGACCCGATGCCGTTCGACGAGCGCGAGGAACTCGGTGAGGTCCGGCGTCGGCATGATGACGATCTCGCCGCCCAGCGTCATCATGGGGAAGCACAGCACCCCGGCGGCGTGGGTCAGCGGGGCGAGCGCCAGGTAGACGGGGCGGTCGCCGGGCGGGCCGAACGGGTAACTCATCAGCGTCAGCGCCGTCATCGTCTCGATGTTCCGGTCGGTCAGCATCACGCCCTTGGGCCGGCCCGTGGTGCCGCCCGTGCCGACGAGCATGACCGTGTCGTCGGCCGGTGCCGCTTCCCACGGACCGGCGGGCACGCCGTCCAGCCACTGTCCCAGGGGGGTCGCGAAGGAGGGGGATCCGTCGAGGCAGACAAGCATGGTCAGTTCGGGCAGATCGGGAAGGATCTTCGCGACCAGTGGGGTGTACGCCTCCTGGAAGATCAGGCAGACGCAGTCGAAGAGGTCCAGCAACTCGCGGTTCTCGGCGGCCTCGTTGCGCGGGTTGACGGGGCACCACACCGCCCCCGCCCGGGAGATGCCGAACACACAGGAGAAGGCGGTGGGGGCGTTGGCGGACAGCACCGCCACCTTGTCCCCGGGCCGTACGCCTGACCGGTCCAATGCCCGGGCCACCCGCCAGGACAGGTCCTGGACCTCGCCATAGGTGAGGGTATGGCCCTCTGTGGTGAGGCAGGGGGCGTCGGGCCCCAGGGACGCGCCCTTGTCGAGATAGTCGGTCAGACGCACGGCTTCATCCTCTTTTCTCCGGGTTCAGCAGGGGTTGCTCAGGAATCAGCTGTGGACGGTGAGGACCGGGTCGAGTACGAGCCCGAAGGCCTTGAGCTGGCCGAGCAGTTCCCGGTGGCCGAACGCCTGGCAGGCCGAGGCCAGGCCGGCGCGCCGGGGTGGCTGCTGGATCAGGCTGTACGCGGCGTACGCCTGGAGGAGGCCGGTCTGCTTGTAGTTGCTGTGGCCGTGGATCACGCAGTGGGCACGTCCCAGCGGGCCCGAGGCGTGGACGGAGTCGATGGAGGTGTTGACGCGCGGGTTCTCCCGGGGCGGCATGCCGGCCTGCACCGAGGCGGCCACCTCGGCGAGGGCGGCGTCCTGCTGGTCGGCGGGGAGGGTCTTGATCTGCGACTCGACCATCTTGACGGTCTCCACCACGCCCTGCATGACGGTGCGGTCCATGACCCCGCCGAGGGCTTTGCAGGTCGCCACCCGGGGGTCGTTCTTGAACCACACGGGATGGAGGGTGCCGCCCCACGGCGTGGCGAGTGCCGTTTCGTGCTGTCCGGGGACGGCGGCTTCGACGGCGGTGAGCGGGTCCCACTTTCGGTACTGGTTCTCCTCCAGGTAGTGCCAGTCGGCCTTGAGGATGGTGAAGATCGTCTGGGTCGACGCGTAGGTGGGGAAGCCCTTCCACAGCACCAGGACGTCGAGGGTGTCCAGGCCGGGGGTCTCCAGACAGATGTTGGCCGCGATCTCCCCGGTGGTGTACATCTGCGCGACGCCGGGGGAGAGGAGGAGTCCCTTCTCCGCGTACCGCTCGCCCCATCGTGCCTCGGCGTCGAGGACCCAGTCCTGCTCGCCCGTCGTGTCGAGGTAGTGGCAGCCGGCCGCGAGGGCCGCCTCGACGACCTCCGGCCCGTACTTGATGAACGGGCCGACCATGTTGCTCACCACCTTGGCGCCGCGGAAGAGCTCGGTCAGCGGACCGACCGCGTGCTCGACCTCGACGACCTCGTGGTCCACGGTGTCGATCCCGGGGACCTTGTCGAGTACTTCCTGGATGCGGGCCTTGTCGCGTCCGGCGGCGATGAAGGGAACGTTGTACTCGCGGAGGTATTCACAGACGAGACGGCCGGTGTAGCCGGAGGCCCCGTAGACGACGACGGGCTTGCGGTTGCTCATGATCGATCGACCTTTCGTAGGTGGAGGTGCCGGCGGGAACCCGTCACATGCCCATGCCGCCGTCGACCGGCAGGCCGGCCCCGGTGATGAAGCGGGCGCCATCGGAGGCGAGGAAGACCACGGCGTCGGCCATGTCGGCGACCTCACCGAGCCGGCCGAGCGGGGTCAGCCCGATCACACTGCCGACCGCCGCCTCCGCACTGGGGAAGAGCCCGAGGGTCTCCATGTCCGCGGCGAGCCGGGCGCCCATCTCGGTCGGTACCAGGCCGGGGTACACACAGCTCACGCGCACGCCGTAGCCGAGCTTCCCGGACTCCAGCGCGGCCACCCGGGTCAGCCGGTCCACCGCCGACTTGGTGGCGGAGTAGCCCGAGATACCGGGGAAGGCGATGGCCGCCACCCTGCGCGAGGACGCGTCGATGCACCGGCTCTGGTACGACCTGCGCAACCAGAGTCTGTTCGAGGAGTCGTTCAGGGACGACGTCCTCGACATCGATCAGAGCCTGGAGCGCATGATCTGGCGCGTTGTCGGTCTTTTCACGGAGCTGGTCGGCTCGTCACCGGCCGTGTCACCTTCGATGGCGTACGCGCTCTTCGACGGGCTGTTCCAGCAGGCGCTGCTGAGATGTCTGAGTGGTTGCGAGAGCGCTGCGGCCGACCTGAAGGCGAGCGTGGCACAGCTTCTGGATCAGCTGGTCGTCTCTGTCTGAGCAGGCGGGCTTGGCGGCCGGCCTGCTCGGCTGGCCACAGGGGCGCTCTTCGGCCGACTGGAGATCAAACCGGGCCGAACCGTCCCAGTGGGTGCTGGACCCGGTCCCGTGCGAGCAGGGTCAGGGACTCGGGGGCGGGGTCGGCGACGCCGTGTTGTTCGCCAGTGCGGGGGCGAGGAGGTGGCAGAGGGAGTCGGCCGGCAGATGAAGGGGGTCGGCGGTCTCCAGTGGCCAGCCCACGGAGATCCACGTGGAGAAGAACGACTCGGTCTGCAGTACGGCCGTCAGCGCCCGTTGCCGGGCCTCCGCCGGGCCTCCGCCGGGTCGACGCCCAGCCGGCGCTCGGGATGGTCGACCAGTAGCCGGACATGGCGTTCATGTGCCCGCACGTACTGGACGCGGCCGTCGCCGAGGCTGCGGAGTGCCGCCGGGGCCACCGCGTTGGCGACGCGGCGGATGGGTGCCATCTCCCGCCGGCGGGTCTCGACGCCGTCCGGCCACGTCCGGATGCCGTCCCGGGGCCGGCACGGAAGTGCGGCCAGTTCCACGTACGCCTCTTCCATCAGGCCGTAGACACGCTCCACCAGGGCGTCGACGATCTCGGCCTTGTCGGAGAAGTGGGCGTAGACGGTGGCCCGTGTCACACCGGCGGCCTGGGCGATGTCCTCCATCCGGGCCCGCCCCACCCCGTCCCCGCGGGTCTCATCGACGCCCTGCTCCCGATGAGCCGAGCGCATGACTTCAGGCCCGCGGGCGGGGTTCCGCGACCGGCGCGTCAAGGCCGGTTCATCGCATGCGCGCGGTGCGGGGGACTGCCGGGCCGGTCGAACACATGCCGAGCGGCCTGCAAAGCTTTCGGACGCAGGCCGCTCGGCCGCCGCTTCCGTCTGCCGACGTACCCGGGGGCGGAGCCGGGGAGTATCAGTCGGCTTCATCTGCTCGGTGCCGTGGCCGATGTGCGCGACGACAAGACCGGCAGCCGACACCTCGGCGTACTCGGCGGTGTGATGGCGCAGCACACGCCCGGCATCGAGACCACGGCGGGCCTCGACCGTCCAGCGCAGCTCGTGGAAGAAGAACCAGTCGTCCAGGTGCCGGTTGACGACATCGAGGGCACGGACGGTGTAGTGGTCGTAGAAGCCCCTCAGGTGCTCCTCCAGCGCCTCCTTGGTGTGGAGTTGAACCAGCGTGCCGGTCTGTGCCACGTAGTCCCGCACACCTGTCTGGATCTCGGGGTGGGCCGCGCCGACGATCGTGTCGATGTCCCCCTTGCGGTACGCCTCCAGCAGCGTCTCGTGCACTCCGGCCACGGCGAAGCGGCCCGCCAGCGCTCCATCGGCCGGGTCGCCGGGCAGGGTCGCGCGCTGTGTACGGCCCCAGAACAGTTCGCCGGTGATGCCTTCCGAGCCCATCGTCGGGAACAGCACGATGACGGGGCGCTCGCTCTCCTCACCCGTCTCCTTCATCCGCCCCCGGCCGAGGCCGCTGATGAACGTGTACCAGGAGGAGGTGATCTGCGTGACGGGGCGGATGGCGACGACGGCCGCGAACCGGTGCATGGCGCGGTAGGTCGCGGCGATGTCGTCGTACGTGGCGACGATCCGCTGCGTCGGGATCTCCTTCCCGTCCTCGACGGACGGGCTCACCGTGTAGGCATAGGGGCCGCTGGGCGCCAGTGTCGCGAGGATGTCGTCCACGACGTCGACATACTCGGCGTGCACGTGCCTCCACGCCGTCTCCGCGGTCTGTATCTGCAGATCCGACGTGCTGAGCAGTTCCTCTACGGGAGCGCGGTCCTTCATCGTCATCCCTTCTCGGGCCCGAGAGCCCAGGACGGTGGGTGGGGGTGGGGTGGGGGGGTGCCTCTATGTCCTTCGTCAAGGCATCCCTGTCGGTTTTGGGGTGATTGGGGCTTGCTGGGGTCATGCGGCGAGTGCAACGTCCGGGGGTGTGCGGGATTCGTAGAAGGTGCCGTCTCGGAGCATGGCGAACAGGACGCTGATGCGTTGGCGGGCGAGGCGGAGGAGGGCCTGGGTGTGGGTTTTGCCGCGGGCGCGTTGCTTGTCGTAGTAGGTGCGGGAGGCGGGATCGGCGTTCATGCAGGCGAAGGCGGAGAGGAACATGGCGCGTTTGAGCTGGCGGTTTCCGCCTCGGGGTGCGTGTTCGCCGTGGATCGAGGTCCCCGATGACCTCGTGGTCGGGGCGAGGCCGGCGTAGGAGGCGAGGTGGGCGGCGCTCGGGAAGCTGGTGCCGTCGCCGACGGTGACCAGCAGGACGGCGGCGGTCCTGACGCCGACGCCGGGCATCGACGTCAGGACCGGGGAAAGAGGGTGAGCCTCCAGCAGGGCGTTGATCTGGGCTTCCAGGGCCCGGCGCTGGGTGTGGACGGTGGCCAGGGAGGCGGCCAGGGTGGGGATCACGATGTCGAGGGTGCCGGTGCCCGGGACGACGACGGTCTGCTCGTCCAGGGCGGTGAAGACGTCGTCGATGAGCCGGGTGGCCATGCGCGGGGCCTTGGGGCGGATCACCTCCACCAGCCTGCGGCGTCCGGCCTTGCGCAGGGCTGCGGGAGAGCCGTAACGCTCCAGCAGCCAGGTGACGGCGGGGTGGTCCAGGCGGGGCCCGAGGACGCGTTCGAGGCTGGGGTGGAATTGGGTGAGCAGGCCGCGTATCCGGTTGCTGGTGCGGGTGGCCTCGGCCGCGAGGTCCTGGTCGAAGCCCACCAGCACGGTCAGCTCGGCGGTGATCTCGTCGGTGAGCTCCAGCGAGCGCAGGGTGTGCGGCATGGTGCGGGCTGCGTCCGCGATCACCGCGGCGTCCTTGGCATCCGTCTTGGCCTCGCCCGGATACAGATCCGCGATCCGGCGCATGGCCAGTCCCGGCAGGTAGGCGGCCTGGCAGCCCGCGTCCCGGGCGACGGTGAGGGGGAGGGCGCCGATGGAGGCGGGCTGGTCCACGATCACCAGGACGGTGCCGAACTTCGCGGTCAGCTTGTCGAAGACGGCCCGCAGTTTCGGCTCGCTGTTGGGCAGCTGCTTGTCGAAGACCTTCTTGCCGGCCGGGGTCAGCCCGTGCCCGTGATGGGCACTCTTGCCGACGTCCAGGCCGAGGAACACGCCCACGTCTTCGGTGTCGAACATCGCGCCCTTCCACGGGAGTTGAACGTGCTGGCCTTGGCAGTGGTGTCGTACGCGCGCATCCACGTTATGCAGACCTGTCGCCCGCGAGCTGTCCGGCATTGCGCCGGACCGGGCGGTGGCCGGACCTCTGATCAGCGTCTCCGACGGCACCTCCCGGGCCCGGTGACACCACCCCCCAGGTCATCCGTTCGACAGGGGGCAAAAGTCATGCCGGGCCCGGAGGCCAGCGGCCCTCTTGCAGGACCGCGGAAAACATAACGGGGGGGGACAGATCGTCACGCGTCGCGATCGCGGACGGACCCGGGCAAGTGCTCGGTGATCACATCCAAGACCGGCCGACTGACGAATTCCTGGTCATCCTCTGACCGCAGCCTGACGTGACAGACACCACACTCCTGGAAGGCGCCGAAGTCGACGGCCAGAGTGTCCAGAGTGTGGCGTAGTCGTCCTGGGTGACCCGATCCTCGGCTCGGAGCCGACGTGGCAAGCGCCGACGCTCTCGACTGGGCCCAGTGGGTTTCCGCTGGGCCCAGCGGTCCGCTTTCGACCCCAGGCCCGCCGGGCGGCCTTCCACTCCGCGGCACACGGTACGAGGGCGGATCCGCTGCGTCGGGCGCGCGTTCCGCCCTCGCCCTTCGACCGCTCGTCGGAGGGGGAGCTCGGCGCTCTCTTCGCCGGAGGCGAGCAGCCTTCAGGGGCTCGTCATGCCGCGGCGCCGGCCGGCCGGCTGCCGGGACTCGCGGGGTGAACGGGCGGCGGCGCTGGCTGCCAGGCCCAGCAGCAGGGCGACGGCGCCGACGATGACGTTGTTGACGATGCTCCTCGTGGTGCTGACGTCACCCGCGACGACCCAGGGACTGACGATGGTCCAGACGCCGATGGCGCAGGCCGCCCACGCCATGCTGTGCGTGCGCTCGTAGGCCCGGCCGAAGCCGCCGCTCATGATGAGCGCGTACGCGATGCCGACGACCAGGTTGGTGATGGCCAGCCTCGTCAGACCGTCGAATCCCGCGATCCACGGTGACGCCGCCAGATACAGGCCCGTCACGAAGGCCATGGTCTCCACGGCCTGGGCCTGTGGAGTGGTCGCCGCGCGTTCGGCCAGCTCGTGGCGGGAACGCATTTCGAGGATGTCGGGATGCGTTTCCATCGAGGAGTGAGGAGAGGTCGTCATTCCTGTCACCTCCGAAGTGAAGGCCCCGAGTACGCGGAACGGGTACCCACAAAGCGGGCCTGAACCACTCACAGTCCGGGTCGTCCGACCGGCACGGGCGAGCGGCCGGGCCGGGCAGCCGCATCCCATGTGAACGCGTCGGTCTGCGACTGCTCAATGAGCTTCTCGAACGGGTCCGGCGACAACAGCGCGCACGTCGGTGACGGTGAAGCCGCTGTGCGGTCGTGCCGGAACGCGCCGCGGGGAGATGGTGTGGCGTGGCCTTCCCACGTGGGCCGCGCGCAGACCGCCGCGCGATCTCCGCGCCGACCGTCGCGCGGTCTCCTCGCGTCGGCCGGATCCGCAGCCCCCTTGCCCGGACGTGATGTGACCATGGCGCAGCGGGACGGGCCCCGCGTGAGCGACCGCGCCACCGCGCCCGCCCGTCGCTCCGGAAAGGCACCCGGAACAACCTCTCCGTGCCGGTTCAGTCGTTCTCGCGGTCCTGGGCCTTGCGCACCTCCTCGGCAAGTTCTTCCTTGTTCATGGAGGACCGGCCCTCGACGCCCAGTTCCCGCGCCTTCTCGTACAGCTCCTCCCGGGTCCCGCCCTCGGCCTCCGGCTGCCGCTCGGTGTCGGTGTCGCCACCGGCGGCCTCGAGAGGCCGGCCTGCCAGTTTCCGGGAGCGCCGGGCGGCGAACTCCAGGCCCAGCGCGCGCAGACGGTCGTCGCCGACGGCTTCGCCCAGCGCGGGGAGGATCTCGTTCTCCTCCTCCTCGATGTGGTGCACCACGGCGCCGACCCACTCCTCCAGAGCGCGGTCGAACTCCTCGCTCTCCCAGTCCATCTCCAGCAGATGCCTGCCGAGGCTCTCCGCCTGGTGGTGCTCCTCGGCGGCGTGCTCGGCTTCTTCCTTCTCACCGGCCTCGCGGGCCACGGCCGGGTACACCCGGTCCTCCTCGGCCTCGCTGTGCGCCTCCAGCATGGCCACGGCCAGGGGGAGGGCCAGCGGCCGGGAACTCTTGTCCGACTTCATCATGTCGAACAGGCGCTGCAGCTCGCGGTGGTCGGTGGTGACCATGGCGATGAGGTCGTTCGCCATGGTGGGCCCTTCTCTCGTCGTCCGCCCGAGTATTCGGCCCCCCTTCTTCAGCTGCCGGGTTTCCGGAGCGGCCGGGTTGATGCGTGAGAGGCCGAGGCAGAGCCACCTCTTGGCGACAGAGCCGGCGTCGGACAACGACCGGCGGCGTTAGACACCGGCGGCGTTAGACACCAGTGGCGAGGGGTACTGAAGAGGCCCGGCGCGTCACCGCGTCGCAGGGGGCCGTCAGCGCCGCGCGTCCTCGCCGGGGCGGCGTCGGCAGGAGGCAGACATGGACGCTTCGGTGGACCGGATCGCACAGCCCTGGGGCAGCCGTACTCCGTACGGCCGTCATGAGCCGTGGCCCGCCCGTGTGGACACGTTCCTGGAGGAGGGCGTCGATCGGGAAGCGGTGCAGCGGTGGACGCAGGCCGCGTCGATTCTGCACTCGGACGGGGACGCGATGGACATCGCGGTCGTGGACGGGCGCATGGTGGGTGTCCGGGGCCGCGCCCAGGACCGTGTCAACCATGGCCGGCTGGAGCCGAAGGATCTCTTCGCGTGGCAGGCGGGCACCTCGGCGGACCGGCTGACGAGGCCGCTGGTCCGGCAGGACGGGCGCCTGGTGGAGTGCGGCTGGGACACCGCGATGGAACGGGTCGTCGCCCGCTCGCGTGAACTGCTGGACGAGCGCGGTCCGGGCTCGATCGGCTTCTACACCACGGGCCAGCTGTTCCTGGAGGAGTACTACACGCTCGCGGTACTGGCCCGGGCCGGGATCGGCACCAACCACCTGGACGGCAACACACGCCTGTGCACGTCCACCGCCGCCGAGGCGCTGAAGGAGTCCTTCGGCTGCGACGGGCAGCCCGGCAGCTACGACGACATCGACCACGCCGACGCGATCGCGCTGTTCGGGCACAACATCGCCGAGACCCAGCCCGTCCAGTGGATGCGCATCCTCGACCGGCTGGAGGGCGGCGATCCGCCACGCATCGTGTGCGTCGACCCCCGCCCCACGCCGGTGGCCCGCAGGGCGACCGTGCACCTGGCTCCGCGCGTCGGTACGAACGTCGCCCTGCTCAACGCCCTGCTCCACGAGATCATCCGTACGGACCGTGTCGACCACGACTACATCGAGGCCCACACCGTCGGCTTCGACGAACTCGCCTCCCGGGTGCGGGACCGCACCCCCAAGTGGGCGGCCGACATCTGTGACGTACCGGCCGCCCTGATCGGCGAGGCGGCCGAGATCCTGGGCACGGCCGAGCGACTGCTGTCCACGGTGCTGCAAGGGGTCTACCAGTCCCACCAGGCCACGGCCGCCGCCGTACAGGTGAACAACCTGCACCTCATCCGTGGCATGCTCGGGCGGCCGGGCGCCGGTGTGCTGCAGATGAACGGGCAGCCCACCGCCCAGAACACCCGTGAGTGCGGGGCGAACGGAGACCTGCCGGGGTTCCGGAACTGGCAGAACGACAGCCACGTCGCCGACCTGGCGAAGGTGTGGAACGTCGACCCGAAGACGATCCCCCATTACGCCCCGCCCACGCACGCCATGCAGATGTTCCGCTACGCCGAGCAGGGCTCGATCCGCATGCTGTGGATCAGCGGCACCAACCCGGCGGTCTCCCTGCCGGAGCTGTCCCGCATCCGCTCGATCCTCTCCCAGGACCGTCTCTTCGTCGTCGTACAGGATCTGTTCCTCACCGAGACCGCCCAGCTCGCCGACGTGGTCCTGCCGGCCGCGACATGGGGCGAGAAGACCGGTACGTTCACCAACGCCGACCGTACGGTCCACCTGTCCGACAAGGCCGTCGAACCGCCCGGCGAGGCCGAACCGGACCTGGACATCTTCCTGGACTACGCGGCTCGCATGGACTTCCGCGACAAGGACGGCGGCCCGCTGATCACCTGGCACGACCCCGAGTCCGCGTTCGAGGCGTGGAAACGGTGCAGCGCCGGACGCCCCTGCGACTACACCGGCCTCACCTACGACAAGCTGCGCGGCGGCACCGGCATCCAGTGGCCGTGCGACGAACAGTCCCCGGACGGAACGGAACGCCTCTACACCGACGGAATCAGCTGGGCCCACCCGGATCTCTGCGAGAGCTACGGCAAGGACCTGGTGACGGGCGCGACGGAGGAGGCCGTCGAGTACCGCTCCCTCAACCCCGACGGCAAGGCCATGATCAAGGCGGCCGGATATGTGCCTCCCCATGAGGAACCCGGTGAGCAGTACCCGTTCCAGCTCACCACGGGCCGCACCGTCTACCACTTCCACACCCGCACGAAAACCGCTCGGGCACCCCAGTTGAACGCAGCCGCCCCCGACGTGTGGGTGGAGGTGTCCGCCTCCGACGCGGCCGAGCTGGGACTGGGCGAGGGAGACCTGGTGGAGGTGACCACGCCACGCGGCGCCGTACGAGGACGGCTGCGCGTGAGCGACATCCGGCCGGGGCTGCTGTTCACCCCCTTCCACTACGGCTACTGGGACACCGAGGCCGGCCACGGCCCTGACGGCGACACCCCCGGCCGTGCCGCGAACGAGACGACCGTCACCGACTGGGACCCGGCCTCCAAGCAGCCGCTGTTCAAGACGGCCGCGGCTGCCCTCCGCCGGGTGGAGCGCGGCGACGGCCACAGTGCCCCCGCGCCGACCACCACGGCATCCACCCCCGCCCGCGCCGACGCCGTACCGAGCACGACCGGCGGCCCGTCCGCCCTCGCCGCCGAGACGGTCGACGCCTCCCGGGACGACCGGGGGGAGGGCGCCGGGTGAACGGTGTCAACCTCATCCTCCGGGCGCTTCACCACGGTGAGAAGCACCTGGTCAAAGAGCTGACGGCGGTGGCCGAACGCCACCGCACCGACCACGAGGTCCACCACGTCGCCACGGACCTCGCCGACTGGTCCCGCGACCACATCCAGCGCCTGGCCGACATCGGCCACGACCACGGCCTGCACCTCGGCGATCCTCCGAAGGACCCCTCCTCGGGGCCGCTGTCGGTGCTCAGGGAGAAGGCGGCCGAGGTGCTGGGCCACCGCCCCGAGCCCGCCGTGCTCCTCCTGCGCGATCTGCGGGACCTCCATCTCGCCGCCGCGCGGAACTCCCTGTACTGGGAGATGCTCGCCCAGGCCGCGCAGGCCACCAAGGACGACGACCTGCTCGCCCTGACCTCCGCGTGCCACCCGCAGACGCTCCGGCAGATGCGCTGGACCAACACCATGATCAAGACCCTCTCGCCCCAGGTCCTGACGACTCCGTGACGCAAGGCCGAGGGGCGACAGGCCGAAGGGGCACGACCTCACCTGCGGGTCCTCACCGGCACCTCCATGTCCCGACGCCGGGCGTGCGGCTGCGCGAGGACGGACTGCTCCTCTACGACGACCTGGCCGCGGCCCAACCGCTCACCGTGCGGGAGCGGTGAGGGTGCGGGAGGGGTGATGCGGCGGCACCGGCGCGTGCCCACGCCCGGCGGGAAACGAGTGTCACCGGTCGCCCAGCTCCACCGTCGTGGTGACGCGGGCGAGGGTGGGTCTGCGGGGGACGGAACCGAATCCGAAGCGTACGGGGGGCGTGACGGGTGCCATGGCGCCGAGGTCGCGACCCTCGAAGACCGCCGACACGGCGGCGACCGGCCGCAGGTCCCGTACGCCGTACCACTCCCGGCGGCCGGCACCGGCGCTGCCGAGGGTCCGGAGGCCGGGCGGGATCAGTCGGGCGGGCCAGTACGTCAGCGCGCTCCACACCGGACGGGCGGCGAGTACACCGGGCACGGCTCGCAGCAACAGCCCCGGGATCCCTCGTCGGGCGGTGGCGAAGTCCAGGGCGAGTGGTCCCGCGGTGACCGTCCAGGTGTCGTCCGAGACGCTCACGCGGACCGGCACGACGTGCACCGTGTCGAAGGTGTAGGTGCCGCTGACGAAGTCCGCCGTCCGGCGGGAAGGCGCCAGGAGCAGCCGTTCTCCGTCGGCACGCTCGATCATCACATCGCTGAACGGCCCGAACGGCGACCGCTGCCAGTGCCCCAGCACGAGACGTGTCCCGGAGGAGGAGCCCATGCCCGCGATCCAGCCGTCGAAGCGCAGCCGCGGGCGCCGTCCGGCTGGGCCGTGTCTGCGGCTCATGGCCCCTGCTTCCCGTACGGACCCGGCGGTGGAACACACGGTCTGGGTGCTCCCAGCCGCACATGCCGAACCCCTTCCGAGAAGTGCGCCAGGGGTTCGGCGGTGGGGGCGGGCAGGCCCGCCGCGCTGGTCAGGGTCTCGTCCAGTACGTCGACGGCGGCGTCCGTCAGCGGCCAGGGTTCGTGCTCGACCGGTGTCTCCCAGACCATGCCGAACCGGCGTGTGTACGCCCGCCAGCGCGAGGTCAGCCAGACGTCCCGCTCGGTCGGAGTGATCGCGTCGCCGGGACGGACGACCAGGCGGTACGAGGCGCCGCCGCCCCATCTCGAACCCGTGTATGAGACGGCGTCCTCGGTCACGGAGACGCGCAGAGTGCCCGGGTGGTACGGGGCTCCGACGGCGCGAGCCGCGAGCATCAGCGGGCAGGCCACATCCAGGGACAGGAACCAGAGCCCGTCCCGCCCGTTCCGGTGCCGGACATAGGTCCGCAGGTTGGTCTCCGGGAACGTCGGGAGTCCGGGCACGAGGGGCACCCCGGGCGGGCGCACGTCCGCCAGGACGAAGGGGGTGAGACCCACCCACGCCATCCCCTCGTACGTGTCCACGGCCAGTTCCCCGGGCAGCAGCGACTGGACCTCGTCCGGTGGGTAGGGCCAGTGGACGAACGCCTGTCTGAGCCAGCCGGCCCGCAATACCGGAACGCGTACCCGCTGCTCGGCCCCATACGCGACCACGGACATCGAGTCCCCCGCCCTGGTCGGCGGAAACGCCCGCTGCCGCCCCGCCTTCCGGCCTCCGGCCCGGAGCCGCGTGCGTCGGCGGCCGTTACGGCCGCGAGGTCGCGGGTACTCGGCGGCGGCCCCCTCGATCCGGCCCTCAGCCGAGGAGATCCCATGGGCTTCAATCCTCTCGAACACCACGGCATCCCCCTGGACCGCCAGCTGCGCAGCTGGCGGGAGTTGGACGTCGAGCCGATCGATCCCGACCACAGCGACCCGTACACCCGCTGCCGGATCATCACGATGAACGGCATCGAGGTCGAGGCGATCCTCTTCAGTCACCAGCTCGCCCGCCGCTGCCCCGACACCGATGTCAAGCGACAGCTGGCCGAGGTGCGTTATATCGAGCACCAGCAGCAGAAGGCGGTCAACTGGCTGTTGCCGGGCCTCGCCTCCGTCCTGGAGACGACCATCGCCTACGAGCAGGTCGCGGTCGATCTGACCGGCTGGGTCGCCCGCCATGAGCCCGACCCGTATCTGAGACAGGCGTACGAGTTCGGCGTCCTGGAGGACTTCGACCATCTGTACCGGTACGCCAACCTCTACGAGATGATCGAGCACCGCAAGGCGGAGTCGATCGTCGACGGTCTGACCGAGGTCATGCCGGGCCGGCCCACGAAGTTCCACCACCGCCACGCGGCCGACAACGTACGCGACCCCTACGACCGCACGACCGCGAACCCGCTGTCCAAGCTGCACGCACTGACGATCATGTCGGCGGAGCAGCAGACCATGAACTTCTACATGAACGTCGGCCCCCAGTACATGGAGCCGATCGCACGGCAGCTCTACCAGGAGATCGGCCTGATCGAGGAGGAGCACGTCACCCATTACGAGTCGCTGGTCGACCCGGGGGAGACGTGGTGGGAGCAGCTCGTCAACCACGAGTACAACGAGTGCTACCTCTACCACTCCTTCCTGGAGCAGGAGTCGGACCGGAAGGTGAAGGCCTTCTGGGAGCTGCATCTGAACATGGAGCTCGAACACCTGCGGATCGCCTGCGAGCTGATGCGCCGTCAAGACGGCCGCGAGCCCCAGGAGATCCTCGCGCCGGAGCTGCCCGACGTTCTCACCTTCGAGGAGAACAAGCAGTTCGTCCGCGGCCTCCTCGACACCCAGATCGACCTGACCACCCTGGGCAGGGGGTACGTCCGGGACGCCCATGAGCGGTTCGAGTGGATGCAGGAGCAGATCCACGGTGGCGAGGAGCCGCCCAGCGAGCGCGTGCCGGCCCGGCACCGCGAACTGCTCGGCGGCGAGTACCGCCACCGGACCGAGGGCGCGCACCCCGACCTCGCCTCCCGGGAGAAGGACTGACATGGCCGGCATCACAGCGTCCGACGCCGATGTCGTCGCCCTGCTCATGCGCCGGCACGGCGACATCCGCAACCTGTTCGACGAGGTGGAGCGGACCACCGGCGGCGAGCGCCGCGCCGCCTTCCGCCGCCTGGTCCGTCTGCTGGCCGTGCACGAGACGGCCGAGGAGGAGGTGATCCACCCCGTCACACGGCGGTCGGTACCGGACGGCGAGAAGGTCGTGGAGGACCGCCTTCGGGAGGAGCGGGAGGCCAAGGCGCTGCTGTCCCGCCTGGACCGCATGGGCACCGACGACCTCAGGTTCCTGCCCAAGCTGCGGGCGCTGCGCCTGGAGGTGATGGCGCACGCGAGGGCCGAGGAACGCTACGAGTTCAACCACATCCGCCGTCACATGGACAGGACACGCCTGGCCTCGATGGCCTCCGCGCTCCGCATGGCCGAGGCGGTGGCGCCGACCCGCCCGCACCCCGGCACCGAGTCGGCGGTCAGGAATCTCACGCTGGGCCCGATCACCGCGGTCGTCGACCGCACCCGGGACGCCGTGCGCAAGGCCATGCACAAGGACGGCTGACACACCGCCGTCCCGTCCCCCGCCGTCCCACTGCCGTCCTCTTCGGCCGGTGGTGCGTCGCTTCCGCGGAGGTGATCGCCGCCTGGGGCCCCGCCCGTCAGCACACTGGACTGTATACCCCCTGGGGGTATACATTGCGTGGGCTGGGGCTCGAAGAACGCCCCCCAGGACGGAAGGGGATGAAGGTCATGGACCACTCCGCTCACCGCACCGGCGCCGCTCACGACCACGCCTCGCACGAGGGACACCACGTCCACCCGGCCCAGCACCCGGGGCGTACGCACGCGCCGGCGTCCTGGGGTACCGCTGTGAAGGCCACGTTGCACTGCCTGACCGGCTGCGCCATCGGTGAGATCCTCGGCATGGTGATCGGCACCGCGCTGATGTGGGGCAAGGTGCCCACCATGGTTCTGGCGATCGGTCTCGCGTTCCTGTTCGGCTACTCGTTCACACTGTTCGCGGTCGTCCGGGCCGGTCTGGACCTCAAGGCCGCGATCAAGGTGGCGCTCGCCGCCGACACCGTCTCCATCGCGGTGATGGAGCTGGTCGACAACGTGATCG
Organism: Streptomyces ipomoeae 91-03; assembly: GCF_000317595.1. Lineage (GTDB taxonomy): Bacteria > Actinomycetota > Actinomycetes > Streptomycetales > Streptomycetaceae > Streptomyces > Streptomyces ipomoeae. The sequence continues at coordinate 17,664 of NZ_AEJC01000685.1, forward strand.
TCGCCCTGACGCCGGGTGCGATGGACGCCCATCTGTCGGACGGTCTGTTCTGGTCCGCTCTACTGGGCGGTTTCGCGGTCGCCTTCCTGATCACCACGCCGGTCAACAAGTGGATGATCGGCCGAGGCAAGGGCCATGCCGTCGTCCACGCCCATCACTGAGCCGTATCGCACAGGCCACCTGGTGTGGCGTCGGGCCGGTGCGCGTGTGTGCCGCGCCGGACTGGAAACCCGGCCCACAGGACGGGTCGGCGACGCTCCCCTGGGGGGTCGGCCCGCCCCAGGCACCCCCTGGTTCTGCACTCGTGCCAGGGGGAGCCGCCCGAGTGCGTCAGGTCAGATGGCCCTTCTCGCAGACCAGGCGGGCGACTTCGCGGAGCTTGATGTTGTTCTCCTGCGAGTAGCGGCGCAGCACGTCGAACGCCTGTTCTTCGGTGAGTCGGTGGCCACCCATGAGAATGCCCATGGCCTCGCCGATGACATGCCGGGTCGCCACCGCCTGTTCCAGCTGGGCGTGGACGCGTGCGCCGGCGAAGGCGACCGCGGCGTGGGAGGCCAGCAGCCAGCCCGCTGTCTCGCTCGCCTCCGTGAAGGCGCCGGCGCGACGGGAGTAGAGGTTCAGCGCCCCGAGATCCTGGTCCTCGGTGAACAGCAGGAACCCCATCATGCTGCCCAGGCCCAGCTCATGCGCCTGCGGCGTGTAGTCGGGCCAGCGGGGCTCCCTCCGGGTGAAGTCCGGGATGCGGAAGACCTGGTCCCGCTGTGAGCTGCGGACCGCGTCATAGCAGGGCCCCTGGCCAAGGTGTTCCTGGAGACGGTCGAACTCGGCGACGAGCGGCTCGGTGGGCGCCAGCGTCTCCACCTCCTTGCCGCGCAGGATGAGGATGCCGGACGCGTCGCAGCCCTCGACCAGCTCGGTGGCCGCGAGCGTGATCCGCTCCAGCGTCGCCGGCACGGAGTCCTGAGCCAGGAGATCGCGCGCCAGCGTCGCCATCTCCTCCGCGAACGCGCGCCAGTCCATGCCGTCCTCCGTCTCACCCGTCGACAGGCTACGCCGGTACGTGGACGTGTGCTCAGGCACCGAGCCGGGGGTACTCGTCAGGGAGCGCGGCGGTGACGCCGACCGTACGACGGAGACCGACGAGTACGCATGCCCGAACTGCCGGACGTCGAAGGATTCCGCGAGGTGCTGATGACCTGCGGGCGGCACCCGTGTGTCACGGACGTCCAGGTGCGGGACGCCGGGGTGCTGTGGGGAGTCACGGCGAACCGGCTGCGCGGGGAACTGAGGGGCAGACGCCTGGGGAAGGCGTGGCGGCACGGCAAGTGGCTGTTCGTGCCGACGGACGACGGCCCCGTCCTCGCCTGGCACTTCGGTATGAGCGGGTCACTGCTGTGCTGTTCCCCGGACGACCCCGTCGAGGCGCACGACCGCGTTGTGTTCACGCTCGACGACTCCCGGAGTCTGCGTTGTCGCGATCAACGCAAGCTGCAGGGACTGCGGCTGGCGGAGCGGACGGCGGTCGACCGGATCGAGGCGGAACTGGGACCCGACGCCCTGGCCATCGAGCGCGACGAGTTCCTGGAGCTGCTGTCGGGCCGCAGGGGCGCCGTCAAGGGCGCGCTGATGGACCAGTCGGTGATCGCGGGGCTGGGCAATCTGCTGTGCGACGAGATCCTCTGGCGGGCCCGCGTCCACCCGCGCACTCCTGCGCGGGACCTGAGCGACAAGACACTTCGACGGATCCACACGGCGATGAGACGGGTCCTGGACACCGCCGTCCGCGACGGCCGCGTACCCCCACGCCGCTCCTGGCTCACCGGCCGCCGGGACGACAGCGACCCGAAGTGTCCCCGCTGCGGTCCCCCCCTGTCCTCGGGCAGCGTCGCCGGCCGCCGCACGGTGTGGTGCCCCGACTGCCAGTCCTGACGCCGGTGGCTCCACCGCGCCGCATCGCCGAGCCGCCTCGGAGGCCGCCCCGCCCCGTCAGCGCGTGCGCAGGGCCGTGCGTCCGTCCCGCCAGGCGCCCAGCAGCCGGGCCGCGAGGCGGTCCTCCAGATGGGTGGTCGTACGGATACCGAACACCACGTCGGCGGCCAGGCGCGGCTCGCTCTCCAGCAGCCCGCCGACGACGTCGTGCCGTACGACCTGCTCGTGCACCGCGTCGGCCTCGACGTGCTCGGTGTAGAACCGTACGGCCGCCGGGCCGGCCCCCACCCGGCGCAGCGCCTCGGCCAGACGGCGCGAGGCCGGGGGCGAGGTCACCTCGACGGCGGCGAAATGCCCGACGAGGGCGCCCCGCAGCTCCCGGTGCAGACCGAACAGGGACATCAGATTGACGGTGGCCAGGGCCTCGGCCGGCGCGGCGTCGAGGTAGTGCCCGTACGCCGTGTCCAGTCCCAGGTCCGCCATGAGGTCGGCGAACAGCTCCGCGTGGATCTCGTCCGCGCGGCCCCCGCCGAACTCGTCGAACTCCACGGCGACCATCGCCGCCTTGGCCCGCCCGCGCAGCCGGGGGATGACCCAGGCGTGCGGATCGGCCTCCTTGAGGTGGTACAGCGAGCGCAACGCCGCGTACTCCCGCAACTGTTCGAGTGTCCCTTCACGGCGGAGGTAGTGCGAGACGCTGCCGTCGATGTCCCCGACCGGTTCGCGCTGGAGCTCGTCCAGCGCCCGCTCGGCCGTTTCGTCGGCCTCGACCGGTACGTCCGTGCGCAGCGCACCGAGGAAGCGGTCCTCCAGCCTGCCGCGGCAGGCCAGCAGACCGCTGTCCCACTCGAAGCCGTCGGGTACGCCCTCGAAGCCCTGGTAGTGCAGCTCGTAGAGGACGTACAGGGCGAGTTGCAGATCGTCGCCGTACGCGGAACAGCCCTCGGGGACCTCCGGGTGACCGGGTTCGGGATCGCGCAGCGCGGCCACCACCGCGGCCGAGAGCGGACCACGCGGCTCGGGCAGCGGTGGCGGACGGAGCGGGGGCCGGGTGCCGAGGGGCGTCATACGGCATCGCCCTCGCCCTGTCGATTCCTGTGCCGTTCCTCGCGCCGACGGTGGCTGGTGTCGCACCAGGGAGGCGTCCGGGTACGGCGGCACGTGCAGAGCGCGACCGTGAAACGCTTCGAGACCGTCACCTCACCGTCGTCGCCCACCACTTCCACCGGCCCCTCCACCAGCAGGGGGCCGTCGCGCTGGACGCGGACGCGACGCGGGCGTTCAGGCATGGCGGGCACGGATCACCACCAGCTCCTCGGTCGTACCGTCGGACGCCAGCCCCCGTTCACGCAGCCAGCCGAGCCGGGAGCGCAGTACGCGGCCGAAGGGCAGCCGGGCCCGGTCGACGACCTCCGCGCGCAGACCGGCCCCGTGGAGGCGGGCCAGTGTGGCGTCGACGTCGCACAGGTGCGAGTGCACGAGCAGCAGCGCTCCCGCGGACCGCAGGATCAGCGGGGCGGCGTCGCAGACGCGGTCGATCAGCAGCCGGCCGTCCGCTCCCGCGTCCCAGGCCCGGGCGATGCCCCGGGGCGGGGCATCGCCCGGGGCGGGCACGTACGGCGGGTTGGCGACCACCAGGTCGAAGCGGCGGCCGGGCACGGCGGACGTCAGATCGCCGTGCCGTACGCGCACCGTCTGGCCGTTGAGCAGGGCGTTGAACCAGGCGGCGGCCACCGCCCGCCAGGAGATGTCGACGGCGGTGACCCGACCACCCAGCCGGGCCGCCTCCACCGCGAGCACCCCGCTGCCGGTACCCAGGTCCAGGA
>NZ_AEJC01000686.1 GCF_000317595.1 Streptomyces ipomoeae 91-03
CCCCCCACCCGATTCCCGAACACCAGCCGCGCCCCCAACAACCGCGCCTGCCCCACAGCAATCGTCAACCCCAGCCCCGTCCCCGTACGCGCCCCCGTCCGAAACCGCTGCGGCCCCGACGTACGCAACACCGCAAGCAACTCCTCCGAGAACCCGGGCCCTTCATCCCGCACCCGCACCACACCCCCGTCGACCTCGACGGTCACCACCCCACCCCCATGCTTGAGCGCATTACCCGCGAGGTTGGCAAGAATCCGCTCCACCCGCCGGGGATCGGTCTCCACAACCCGATCAGAGACCACCCGCAACCGCACGCACCGCTCCCCCGAGCCCACCACGTCCGTACTCTCCGCCACCCCCGAACCCACCACGTCCGCGCTCTCCGCCACCCCCGAACCACCCCGCACCGCCTCCACGGCCCGCCGAGCCAGCACACTCACCTGCCGCTCCTCCACATCGACCCGCGCGGCACGCGCGTCCAGCCGGGCGACCTCCAGCACGTCCTCCACCAGCCGCTGCAGATTCCCGGCCCCGTTCCGCACGAGGTCGGTCGCCTGCCCCGGCGGCAGCAAGGAGGCCGCGGTGAGCACCCCGGCGACAGGCGTACGCAGTTCATGGGCGATGTCGGCGGTGACCCGCCGCTCCGCCTCCAGCCGCCCCCCGAGCGCGTCGGCCATGGCGTTCACGGACATCGCGAGCCGCGCGATCTCGTCCGTGCCGGTGGACGCGACCCGCGCGTCGAGGTCCCCGTCCGCGATGCTCTCCGCGGTGACGGCGGCCCGAGTGGCCCGCCGCCCCATCCGCGCCCCCAGCAGCAGCCCGCCCACCGAGGCGACAACGGTCGCGAGCCCTCCGGCGACCCACAGCGCCCGGTCCAGATCGGTGAGCGCACCGGCCTCACGCCGATAGGAACGACGCACCGCGAGCACATGCCGGTCGGACACCCGCCCCGCGGCCCACAGCACCGGCGGACCATCGCCCCCACGGGCGTCGGCGTCCCCGTTCCCGCCGTCCTCCTGCAGATATGTCACCCGACGCCCGTCCCGCACCGCCATCGCCACCGGCGCGGGCAGATCCGCGGGGTCGAGCCGCCCGTCGTACTCGCCACCGGCCGCGTACTGGGCGGCGGCATTCAACAGCTCGGCGTCCAACTCCCGCCGGGCGGTGTCCAGTTGGTCCCGAGCGACGAGTTGATGCACCAGCCCCCCGACACTCACGGCAACCCCGGCCGCGACCCCGGCGACGACGAGGCTGATCTTCGTACGGAGGTTGCGGGGCCGCCAGAACCGACGGCCGGGCAGAGCGAGCTTCACGGGACTCCTCGGTGGCCGCCTACGGCCTGAGCTTGTATCCGAAGCCGCGAACCGTCTCGATCCGCTCCCGCCCGATCTTGGCCCGCAACCGCTGCACGCTCACGTCCACCACCCGGGTGTCACCCGACCAGGCGTAGTCCCACACCCGCTCCAGCAGCAGATCCCGCGTGAGCACCGTGCCCGGCGCGGCGGCGAACTCGCGCAACAGCTTCAGCTCGGTGGTGGTCAGCGAGAGCACGACCCCGTCCCGGCGCACCTCCAGCGAGGCGGCGTCGAAGGTCACGTCACCGAACCGCAACGACGACGAGGACGCGGCGAAGGACGAAGCCGCCGAAGGAACCGCAGCCGACGCCGAATACGAAGAGGCGGCCGAGCGCGCCCCCACCGACTCCCGCACGCCCCCTCCAACACCCCCGGCGCCCCCGGCGCTCACAGCGGTCCCACCACTCCCGGCACCCGGCTCCCGCCCCGGCAACGGCGTGACCCGGCGCAACAGCGCACGCACGCGCGCGACCAGCACCACTGACCGGGCCATTCGGGTGAGTCGTTCAACACAGCGCACGCACGCGCGCGACCAGCACCCCCACGTCGTACGGCTTGGTGACGTAGTCGTCCGCGCCGGCCTCGAGTCCCAGCACGACGTCGACGGGATCGCTGCGCGCCGACATCAGCAGCACCGGCACCCCGCTCTCCGCCCGGATCCGCCCGGCCAGGGACACTCCGTCGAGCCCGGGCAGCATGACGTCGAGCAGCGCGATGTCGGGTGCCGACTCGCGGAAGAGCCGCAGCCCCTCCAGCCCGTCGGCCGCGGCGGTCACCCGGTAGCCGTGGTCGGCCAGCCCGAGCGAGGTCGCGGTGCGGATCACGTCGTCGTCCTCGACGAGCAGTACGTCGTGCATGGAATCTCCTCCTGGGAAGCAGCGCGTGTCGGGCGACGCCCGGCCGACGCTCGTGAACGGCGGCGGCCGGTCGTCGGCGTCAGCTGTCGGGCACGTGCAGTCCCATGTCCTCCAGACCGGGCTCCGCCCAGGTGGGCGTCCGCGCGCCGCGCGCCGCCCGCAGGGACGCGTGGCGGTAGTACGCGGCATGCGCCCGGCGCGTGAGATCACCGAGGACGAGAGTGACGCGATAGCTGGGGATCCCGTCATCCGTGCACCCGGAAGAACAGCTCATGTCCCAGGAGAAGCCATTCGCGACCGCTTGGTTGCTTCCCCACCCCTTCCAGGTGAGATGGCTGAGCCAGGTGTTGGACGTGAGGGAGAACGAATCGGGCTTCTCCTGCGGCACCGACTCGTAGTCCAGGACGTACGCGCTGCCGCGCCACGGAATGGCGGTGGGCGCCGCGCCCTCGACCCGGACACCCCCGGAGACCCCGGAGACCCCGGAGACCCCGCACCCGGCGACGACCAGGCACAGGACGGCCATCAGGGCCCCCGACGCCGGACGTGAAGCTGAACCGGGCAAATCCGCCACCTCTTCCCCAGATCCCCGGAAGAGCAAATGTACGGACAACACCACCGGCCCGGCACGTCACGTGGCGATGCTCACAGCCCCACCCGCCCCGCTGCCTCTTACCAGCCGGTAGCGATCGTCCATGATGAGCCAATGCTCAGGTTCATGCCCGTAGGCGACTCCATGACGATCGGCAGCGCGGGCGAACACACATGGCGCTACCGGCTCTGGCAGCACCTGCGCACGACGTACGGCGGTCCGTTCAAGATCGTCGGCCCGCGCGAGACCCTCTACGACAAGGCGACGAACGCCCCCACGTCGTACGAGTACGCCGACCCCGACCCCCGCTTCCCACGCGCCCACCTGGCCGGCTGGGGCGAGGGCTGGCTCCACATGGCCCCGCTGATCGCCGACGCCGTCCGCGACCACCGCGCGAACGTCCTCCTGATCTCCCTCGGCCTCATCGACCTGGGCTTCTACACGGACGCCGAGCAGACCGCCGAGAACGCCCACCGCTTCATCACCGCCGCCCGCGAGGCCGACCCACGCCTGCGCATGGTCGTACTCCCGGTCATCCCGAACGTCCGCGCCGAGACCGACGCCCCCTTCGCAGCCCAGGTCGCCCGCTTCAACGAACTCCTGGCCAAGACGATCGCCGACCTCGACGAACCCCGCTCCCCCCTCCTCCTCGCCTCGCCGCCCCCCTCGTACGACATCCACCACGACACCTACGACGGCACGCACCCCAACACCACCGGCGAGCACAAGATCGCGGCGGCCTTCGCGAACGCGATGCACGAGGCCTGGGACCTGACCGACCCGTACGAGCTGCCGTAGCCCCCCGTACCTCACCTACGCCCGGCCCCATGTCGCGGCCCAGACTTCGTCATGCGTGCCGTCCGTGTCCTGGTCGCCGTGCGTATCGTTGTACTGCGCGGCTGTGCTCGCCCGAGGCAGCGGGGGAGGAGCGCCACGATGACCGTCCTTGACGACAGGATCGCGATGGCCCAGAGCGACAACACGCGCCAGCTCGACGAGATGTTCGAACGGCTCGAGAAGATGCCCGTCCCCGAGGGATACAAGGTCGAGATCGTCGAGGGGACCGTCTATATGTCGCCGCAGCGGGACGTGCACTGGGAGACCATTCTCATGGTCATCGATGCGGTCAGGGATCGCCTCGGACGACGCTCGAAGGTGTTCTCGGACGTCCGCATCGACTTCCCCGGTCGCCTGAACGGCCTCGCCCCGGACGTGGCCAAGCTGCGTGACGGCGCCGAGAAGGACCCCGAGGGCCGCTGGCGCCACGAGGACGTCGAATTCATCGCCGAGGTCATCTCCAAGGACACGGCCAAGAACGACTACGGCCCCAAGAAGACCGCCTACGCCGTCGCCGAAGTCCCCGTCTACCTCATCGCCGACCCCTACCAGGGCAAGTGCCACCTCTACACCCAGCCCAAGGACGGCGAGTACCTCACCGAAACCTCCGTCGTCTTCGGGACGGACGTCGACATGACCACGACCCTCCTCGACCTCACCCTCAAGACCGACGAGTTCCCCCGCGGCTGACCCCCTCAAGCCGCCGCTCGGGTTAGATGGACCGGGTGAGGCGGAAGGGGCAGGAGTCGCGGACCGGGGCGGGGCTGGGCCGGGAGTTTCGGTGGCTCTGGGGGGCGTACGCGGTCAGTACGTGCGGTACGTGGCTGGCGTTCGACGCGTTCCCGCTGATCGCGGTGCTGATCCTGGACGTCGGCCCGACGCAGGTCTCGGCGCTCGCGGCCATCGGTCTGGCGGTCGGCGCGGTGGTGGCGGTGCCGCTGGGCCCCTGGGTGGAGTTCCGCCGCAAACGCCCGGTGATGATCGCGATGGACCTCGTCCGCTGCGCCGCGCTGCTGACCATCCCCGCCGCCTACGCGCTCGACCTGCTCGACTTCACCCAGCTCCTCGTCGTCGCGGTCGTCACCGCCGCCGCCGACATCACCTTCATCGCGGCGAGCGGCGCGTATCTGAAATCCCTCGTCCCACCGCAGCACCTCCTCACCGCGAACGGCCGGTTCGAGGCCACGACCTGGACCGCCACGATGTTCGGCCCGCCCCTCGGCGGCGCCGCGATCGGCCTCTTCGGCCCCATGACCACCCTCGTGGTCAACGCGTTGAGCTTCGTCCTCTCGGCGGCGGGCATCCGAGCGATCGGGGGGACCGGCAGGGCGCGCGTGACAGGTGGGGCCCATGTGACCAGTGGGACGGGCGAAGCCGGTGGCAAGGAGCCGCATCAAACGCGACCGGGCCCGGAAACCGACGGCCCGGAAGCCGGCAGCCCCGAGGCCGACGGCCGACCCCGCCCGCGCCCCCGCCCCCACGACCGCCTCCGCCCCGGCGACCTCCTCGAAGGCTGGCGTCACCTCCTCACCAGCCCGTCCCTGCGCCCCCTCTTCCTCAACACCGTCCTCGTCAACGGCCTGATCATGGCGACCGCACCGCTGCTGCTCATCCTCATGGTCGGCGAACTCGGCTTCTCCCCCTGGCAGTACGGCCTCGCCTTCGCGGTCCCCTGCACCGGCGGTCTGATCGGCTCCCGCCTCTCCCGACGGCTGGTCGCCCGCCACGGTCAGCGAAGGGTGCTGCTGACCGCCGGGGCGCTGCGGGCGTGCTGGCCGCTGGGGCTGGTGTTCGTCCACCCCGGGGTCAGCGGCCTCGTCCTGGTCATGACCGTGGAGCTCGGCCTCATCACCTGTGCGAGCGCGTACAACTCGGTGATGACCACGTACCGCCTCAACGAGACCCCGCCGGACCGAGTGACCCGCACCCTGTCCGCCTGGTCCATCACCGGCAAACTCACCACCGCCGCCCTGACCGCCCTCTGGGGCCTGCTGGCCACCGCCACGGGCCCCCGCCCGGCGATCGCCCTGGCCGGTGTCCTCCTCCTGGCGACCCCGCTCCTCCTCCCCCGAAAGCAGCCGACGCGCCCCGCGCACGACAACTCCCCGACCACCGCCTGAGACCGAGCGCGGCGACGAACGCCGAGAACGTGGGGGCCACGACCCGCCACGCGCACCGCCGGGGGTCGGCCCCGTACCTCACGGAAGAGGCCGGAGCACCCGTCGTCGGCGAACATGTCCATCGAGGGGGACTGCCGCTCCCTCTCCGCCGGGGTGCCGCAGAAGTGGAGCGGATCCTCGAACCACGGGATCACCCGCCCCACCTCCGCGTCCCCCGGATGCGCACGACAGGGCCCACGCGACCGCACGGATCGGAGCACGGGTCAGAACATCGTGTTGTCGTTCGCCGAAGTCTCCGGCACGTCCTGGATCACGTCCCAGTGCTCGACGATCTTTCCGTTGCGCACCCGGAAGAGGTCGACGATGGCCTGGCCGCGCTCGCCCGGGGCGTTGACGTAGTGGCTGTGGACGGCCACCAGGTCGCCCTCGGCGATGACCCGCTTGCGCGAGACGGACAGCTGCGGGAACTGCTGGAAGTAGGCGCCCAGTCCGGCCTTCGCACCGTCGACGCCGTTGGGGATCGTCGGGTTGTGCTGCTGGTACTCGGGCCCCCAGTACTTGTCGATGGCCGAGATGTCCTTCCGTACCAGCAGCCGGTCGAACGCCTTGGTGACCAGCTTCTGGTTGTACGAGGTCAGCCACGCCGGCCCGGGCTTGTCGGTGCGCGGCGAAGTGACCGTGGAGAACATGTCGTTGCCGTTCGCGGAGGACTCGGGCACGTTCTGCAGCACGTCCCAGTGCTCGGCGATCCGTCCGCCCTGGAAGCGGAAGATGTCGAAGACGGCGGAGCCCCGACTGCCGGGCGTCAGCACGATGTTGGAGTGGACGATGACCAGGTCTCCCTGGGCGATGACCCGCTTGACGTCGTACTTCAGGTCGGGGAACTGCTGCGTGACCGCACCCGCGAGCCCCTTCAGCGTCTCCGCCCCGTCCGGCGCGGACGGGTTGTGCTGGATGTAGTCCGGCCGTACGTAACGGTCCACGACCTTGGTGTCCCCGTCCTCGAACACCCCCTTGAGGACGCGTACGGCGACGGCCTTCTGGTAACCGAGCCGCGAGGCGTTCCCGTACGAGGCTCGCTCCATGGTGGCGGTGGCGGCCGTGTTGGCGGCCGGGGCCGCGACCGCCGGTACTACGGCGACGGTCGACGTCAGCGCGACCGCCGCGAGGGCGGCGACAAGGGTCCGGCGGACAGGCGTGGTGGGGGTCACGATGCTCCCATCAGAAGCGGAATCAGCTTGAACTTTCAAGCTATGACTTTCCAAAGGAAAGCACTAACCACCAGTTAGCGTCAAGGGCCAAGATCGAGCGCCCACCATCCGAACCGCCTTGCCTAGAGTCCACTCCACGCCCTTGGCTTAGGAGCCATGAAGTACACACAGCTCGGACGCACGGGACTCAAGGTCAGCCGGATCGTTCTCGGCACGATGAACTTCGGTCCACAGACGGACGAAGCGGACAGCCACGCGATCATGGACGCGGCGCTGGACGCGGGGATCAACTTCTTCGACACGGCGAACGTGTACGGCTGGGGCGAGAACAAGGGCCGTACGGAATCGATCATCGGCAACTGGTTCGCCAAGGGCGGCGACCGGCGCGACAAGGTCGTCCTCGCCACCAAGGTGTACGGCAACATGGGCGTGGACGGCGAGGCCTGGCCCAACCACGACAAGCTGTCCGCGCTGAACATCCGGCGCGCGGTGGACGCGTCGCTCAAGCGGCTCCAGACCGACTACATCGACGTCTACCAGTTCCACCACATCGACCGCGCCACTCCCTTCGAGGAGATCTGGCAGGCGATCGACGCGCTCGTCCAACAGGGGAAGATCCTCTACGCCGGGTCCAGCAACTTCCCCGGCTACAAGATCGCCCAGGCCAACGAGGTCGCGGCCCGCCGTGGCGGCACCATCGGCCTCGTCAGCGAGCAGTGCCTCTACAACCTCGCCGAGCGCCGCGCGGAGATGGAGGTCATCCCGGCCGCGCAGGAGTACGGCCTCGGGGTCATCCCCTGGTCGCCGCTGCACGGCGGGCTGCTCGGCGGTGTGATCAAGAAGGAGGTCGAGGGCGGACGCCGGGCGAGCGGCCGGGCCGCCGACGCCCTCGCCGACCCCGCCATCCGCGCCCAGATCCAGTCGTACGAGGACCTGCTCGACAAGCACGGCGTCGAACCCGGCGAAGCCGCCCTCGCCTGGCTCCTCACCCGGCCCGGCGTCACCGGCCCGATCGTCGGCCCGCGCACGGCGCAGCAGCTCACCTCCGCACTCCGCGCGGCCGAACTGGAGCTCTCCGACGAACTCCGCACCGGCCTCGACGAGATCTTCCCGGGCCCGGGCCCGTCCCCGGAGGCCTTCGCCTGGTAGCAGCCGGGCGTCGCGCGGGAACACCGGAACAGGTGCGCTCCGGCCCGCTCGGACTCCCTCCGCGCGGGCCGGTCGCCGCATGTCGCCCGGCCCCGGCCCGCGCCGAAACGCCGGTCACGGCTGAACGCGACGGCTACTTGCCCACGGCCGCCGCGACAGCCACAACCGCGAACATCAGCACAAGCACACCGGCCATGATCCGGTTACGGGTCTTCGGGTCCACCCATCGAGCCTAACCGCCCGCCTCCAGCGCCCACCGCCCGACCACCTCGTACCGGGGCTGCTCCCCCGGCACCCCGGAGACCGGCAGATTGCTGCGCACCAACACGAGGTCGGACACGGTCCACGTACGCCCGACGAACGCGTCGAGGCCGTCGACGTACGCCCGTACGTCGACGGCCTCCCGGCCACGGGCCACAGTCAGGTGCGGCCGATACCGCCGGTGCTCCCCCATGGGCACCCCGGCCTTCCGCGCCGCGGCCTCCGCCCGATCGGCGAGCAACCGCAACGCGTCCAGGTCCCCCTCGGCCCCCACCCACAACGCCCGCCCCCGCCCGAACTGCCCCCCGCCCCGCAGGGCCAGCGGAAACGCCCCGCTCCGCCCCGCGACCCGCTCCAACCGCCGCGACAGCTCCGGTACGAGGTCGTCGTCGACCTCCCCGTAGAAGGCGAGGGTGAAGTGCCACCCGGCGGCCTCGGTCCAGCGCAGCCGCTGCGCACCACCCCGGCCTTTCAACTCCGCGACAACCCGCCCGAGTTCATCAAGGACGTCATCGGGCGGGACCACAGCGGCAAAGAGTCTCATACAGCCACTTTCGCAGCTGGGTCCGGCCGGGGCGCGCCCTTGAAGGGCGCGGGGCTGTGACATATGCGGCTCCGCCGCGTGGGCGCGACAAGCCACGACCAAGCCGCAGACGCCCAGCAGTCAGCCAGAGGTCGACACGGACACCGGCTCCGCGGGCGACACCCGCTCCGCGCGCGGCGCCGGAACGAACCGAACCCGGGGATGCCCCTGATCCCACCCCACCGACAGCCGCAACCCACCGGCCCTGACCAGCACCAGCCCCACGGCGATCGCGGCCACCGTGGAGATGACGCCACCGGCGACGAACCCGACACGGGGCCCGTACGCGTCGGTGACCCAGCCGGCGATCGGCGCGCCCAGCGGCGTACCGCCGAGGAAGACCATCATGTAGAGGGCCATGACGCGCCCGCGCATGACGGGGTCGGTGTTCATCTGGATGGCCGTGTTGGTGGTGACGTTCACCGTGAGGCCGAACATCCCGATGGGGACCATGAGCAGCGCGAAGATCCAGTACGCCGGTGCCAGCGCGGCCACGATCTCCAGCACACCGAAGGCGAGCGCGCCGGCGATCAGCACACGCAGCCGGGCGGTGCCGCGTCGGGCGGCGAGCAGGGCGCCGGAGACGGAGCCGACCGCCATGAGGGTGTTGAAGAGGCTGTACGTACCGGCGCCGGTGTGGAACACGTCGTCCGCGTAGGCCGAGAGCCAGACGGGGAAGTTGAAGCCGAAGGTGCCGATGAACCCGACGAGGACGATGGGCCAGAGCAGTTCGGGGCGCCCGGCGACATAGCGCAGGCCCTCGCGGAGCTGGCCCTTCTTGCGCGGTGCGCGGCGGGCGGGGTGCAGCTCGCGGGTCCGCATCAGCAGCAGGCCGGCGATGGGGGCGACGAAGGAGAGGCCGTTGTAGAGGAAGGCCCAGCCCGTGCCGACGGTCGTGATCAGCACACCGGCGACGGCGGGACCGACCAGGCGGGCGGACTGGAAGTTCGCGGAGTTGAGGCTGACCGCGTTCTGCAGTTGCTCGGGGCCGACCATCTCCGACACGAACGACTGCCGGGCCGGGTTGTCGACGACGGTGGCCATCCCCACGGCGAAGGCGGCGACGTACACATGCCAGACCTGTACGTGCCCGGAGAGCGTCAGCGCGGCGAGGGCGAGCCCGGTCACGGCCATCGACGTCTGCGTCACGAACAACAGCCGCCGCTTGGGAAACCGGTCGACCAGCACCCCGCCGTACAGCCCGAACAGCAGCATCGGCAGAAACTGCAAGGCCATGGTCACACCGACCGCCGTGGACGATCCCGTCAAGCTCAGCACCAGCCAGTCCTGAGCGATCCGCTGCATCCACGTACCGATGTTCGACACCACCTGCCCGACGAAGAACAGCCGGTAGTTCCTGATCCGGAGCGAACGGAACATGGAGGCCCGCTCACGGGCGCCGGAGGCGACCGGCGGCGAGTCCGAGGCGACCGGCGGCGGGTCGGAAACCGTGGCGGCGGCGGCGTCAGAAGCCGTCTCGGAGGTGGAAGCCATCATCACGTCGGTCGGCGCCGAGCCGTCGGTATCCGGCGGTGCTTCGGGGACGCCCGGCTTGGGCGGAGCCTCGTGCGTGGGCGTCGGTGCGGGGGCGGAAGGTGCTCCGGGTCCCGTACTCAAAGGGGTTCGCCTCCTTGCGTGACACACATGAACGTCCTGCGGTTGCGTAAGCCTCACTGCTCCTGTTCTGTCTGCTGGTTTCGGGGGCCGGCCATGCCCGCTCCACCACGGCGCACGGTCTGCAGGCGGGGCGTACCGACGTCCGCCCTGGCGCATCGGAGGACTCCGGCGCACCCAGGCACTCAGCGATCCCTACGCGACCGGGGGTGTGCGACCGGCACAACAGCCCCCCGCGAGCCCACCGCCGGCCCCCGGGGTCAGAGATGCGCCAGCTTCTCCAGCACCGGTGCCGCGGTCCGCAGCGCGGCCCACTCCTCCTCGTCCAGGCCCTCGACCAGGGACGCGAGGAACGCGTTGCGCTTGCGGCGGCTCTCCTCGAGCATCGCCTCGGCCCGCTCGGTCTGGGAGACCACCTTCTGCCGCCGGTCCTCGGGATGCGGCTCCAGCTGCACCAGCCCCTTGCTCTCCAGCAGGGCGACGATGCGGGTCATCGACGGCGGCTGCACATGCTCCTTGCGGGCGAGCTCACCGGGTGTGGCGCTGCCGCAGCGGGAGAGGGTGCCGAGCACCGACATCTCGGTCGGGCTCAGCGACTCGTCGACCCGCTGGTGCTTGAGCCGACGGGACAGACGCATCACGGCGGACCGCAACGCGTTCACGGCGGCCTCGTCGTCGATGGGGGTCCCCCCAACTCGAGCGGAGTCGAGAGCTTGGGGGCGGGTTAGGTCAGGCATGTTCTTTAGCGTAACTCATTACTCTCGCTAAAGACCACCGGAATGGCAGGACCGCCCCCGTGAGCCCCACCACTCACCCGCCCCCAACAACCTCCCATCACTCATACGAGTGACTAATACGCAGAACCCCGTACGACGACCCAGAACACCCTGACCCTCGTACACATGGGGACCACTGTGCTCAGCCTGCGGATAGACGGGGAACTGCTCGACCGGCTCCGGAACCACGCGGCGAAAAGAGGGATGAGCGTCCAGGACTACGTGGTCCGGACGCTCATCCGCGACGACTTCGACCAGCGATTCCAGACCGCCGTCGAGAGGACGGAGAAGTTCTACGACGTCACGTGAGGCCGTGGGCGCACTCCACCGCCGCCGCGCCGAACACCGCCGCGCCACCACCACATACATCACGACCGGAACCTCACGGCCCCACCCGCCGTCGAGGTAACCGGTCGCGCCGAGCTGGAGCGACATACTCGTAAGCTGTGCCCCATGGCGAAGTGGACCCCCAAGCACGAGGCACCGGAGCCCCTGGAAGGCCCTGTCGTGCCGACCATCACCGGCGGCACGATCCTCTGGTTCGTCCTCTTCGTCGTACAGATCCCGTTCTACGGCTGGTACGACGACCGTGACCTCACCTGGTGGCTGTGGACATGCCTGGCCGGGGGCGGCCTCGGGCTCATCGGCATCTACTACGTACGCCGGCGGGACGCGGCCATCAAGCGGGACGCCGCGCGCAGGGCCGAGGCCGACACGGGCGACGTGACGCCGGTCGAGCCCGTCGAGTAACAGCGTCTTCGGTGCACTCGGCGGGTGAAGGTCCACATCCGCACGTACCGTCGATTGCATGACGCACATCGACGCGGGCACCGACCTCGACCCTGTGCACTCCACGCCTGCCCCGGCCACGTACGCCAAGACGGCCACGGGGCGGGCGCTCGGTCTGAGGGCCGCCGAGGTGGCCGAGCGGGTGGCCCGCGGCGAGGTGAACGACGTCCCCGTACGGAGCAGTCGCTCCACGGTGGACATCGTCCGCGCGAACGTGTTCACCCGGTTCAACGCGATCATCGGTGTGCTGTGGCTGATCATGCTGTTCGTCGCGCCGATCCAGGACAGCCTGTTCGGTTTCGTGATCCTGGCCAACACGGGCATCGGGATCATCCAGGAGTGGCGGGCGAAGAAGACTCTGGACTCGCTCGCGCTGATCGGGGAGGTCCGGCCGACCGTACGGCGGGACGGGGTGGCCGCCGAGGTCGGCACCTCCGAGATCGTGCTGGGGGATCTCATCGAGATCGGACCCGGCGACAAGATCGTCGTGGACGGCGAGTGCGTCGAGACGGACGGGCTGGAGATCGACGAGTCGCTGCTCACCGGTGAGGCCGACCCGGTCGTGAAGCAGCCCGGGGACCAGGTGATGTCGGGCAGTTTCGTGGTCGCGGGGGGCGGGGCGTTCACGGCGACGAAGGTCGGCCGGGAGGCGTACGCGGCGCAGCTCGCCGAGGAGGCGTCCCGCTTCACCCTCGTCCACTCGGAGCTGCGCTCCGGTATCTCCACGATCCTCAAGTACGTGACGTGGATGATGATCCCGACCGCGATCGGCCTGATCATCAGCCAGCTGGTGGTGAAGGAGAACGAACTGCGGGACTCCGTCGCCCGTACGGTCGGCGGCATCGTCCCCATGGTCCCCGAGGGGCTGGTCCTGCTGACCTCCGTCGCCTTCGCGATCGGGGTGATCCGCCTCGGCCGGAAACAGTGCCTGGTGCAGGAACTGCCGGCCATCGAGGGTCTCGCCCGCGTCGACACCGTGTGCCTGGACAAGACGGGCACGCTCACCGAGGGCGGCATGAACGTCACCGAGCTGCGCCCCCTCAACGGCATCGACGAGTCGTACGTACGACAGGTCCTCGGCGCGCTCGGCGAGTCCGACCCCCGCCCGAACGCCTCCCTCCAGGCCATCATCGACGCCTACCCGGACAGCGAGGAGTGGCGCTGCACGGAGTCGCTGCCGTTCTCCTCGGCCCGCAAGTACAGCGGAGCGTCCTTCAGCGAGGGCAACGGCGAGTCCAGCACCTGGCTGCTCGGCGCCCCCGACGTCCTCCTCCCGGACGACGACCCGACCCTCCCCGATACCGAACGCCTGAACGAGGAGGGTCTACGGGTCCTGCTGCTGGCCCGAGCGACCCGGGAGCTCGACGACCCCGAGATCGCCCTCGGCACCCACCCCACCGCCCTCGTCGTCCTCGAACAGCGGCTGCGTCCGGACGCCGCCGACACCCTGCGCTACTTCGAGGAGCAGAACGTACGGGCCAAGGTCATCTCCGGTGACAACGCGGTGTCGGTCGGCGCGGCGGCCGGGAAGCTGGGGCTGACGGGAGAGGTCGTCGACGCCCGCCGGCTCCCCGCCGAACACGACGAAATGGCGCGGGCCCTGGACTCCGGCACCGTCTTCGGCCGCGTCACCCCGCAGCAGAAGCGGGACATGGTCGGCGCCCTCCAGTCCCACGGCCACACGGTGGCGATGACGGGCGACGGCGTGAACGACGTGCTGGCCCTGAAGGACGCCGACATCGGGGTGTCGATGGGCTCGGGCTCGGAGGCCACTCGTGCCGTCGCCCAGATCGTGCTGCTGAACAACAGCTTCGCGACGCTGCCGTCGGTGGTGGCGGAGGGCCGCCGGGTGATCGGCAACATCACCCGGGTCGCGACCCTGTTCCTGGTCAAGACCGTGTACTCGGTCCTGCTGGCGCTCCTGGTGGTCTGCTGGCAGGTGGAGTACCCCTTCCTCCCCCGCCACCTGACCCTCCTGTCGACGCTGACGATCGGCGTCCCGGCCTTCTTCCTGGCGTTGGCCCCCAACACGGAACGGGCGAAACCGCACTTCGTACGAAGGGTGATGCGCTACGCGATCCCGGGGGGCGTCCTCGCGGCCCTGGCGACCTTCGCCACCTACCTGATCGCCCGCCACCACTACTCGGGTGAAGGCTCGCTGAGTGCCGAGACGAGCGTCGCCACCCTCACCCTCTTCCTCATCTCCCTGTGGGTCCTGGCGATCATCGCCCGCCCGTACACCTGGTGGCGCCTCGCCCTGGTCGCCGCGATGGGCGTCGGCTTCCTGCTGGTCCTCGTGGTCCCCTGGCTCCAGGACTTCTTCGCCCTGCGTCTGGTCGGTACGACGATGCCGTGGACGGCGGTGGCCATCGCGGCGGGGGCCGCGGCGGTCCTCGAGTTCCTGTGGAAGTGGGTGGACCACCGCTTCCCGGCGTAGCGAGCAGACCTCGCGGGGCTACTTCACGTCGACGTAGTCGCCGGTGGCCTTGGCCGCGGAGTTGGTGGCGTCGCCGGCGTAGGTCCAGCGCCAGTAGCCGTCGGCGGTGGCCTTGACGGTGGTCTTCAGGGCGCCCGTGGAGGACGACTTGATCGTCTTGACGGTGTTGTACGTGCTGCTGCCCTTCTTGCGGAACTGCAGCTTCACCGACCGGCCGGCGTACGGGACGGTCCTGTCGGCGAACCAGTCGGCGTGGATGAGCTTGCCGGTGACGGTGAGCTTGGCGTTCTTCTTCACCGGTTCCGGGGCGGCGTTGACGGAGAGCTTGGCGAGCCGTCTGATCCGGAAGGACTCGGCCGTGTCCGAGAAGAAGCTGTTGCCGTCGTTGGCGTCGACATCGGCCTGGACGTACCAGGTGCCGGCCGCCTCGTTGAGGAGCAGGTCACCCTGCTGGGACACCGTGAACCGTGCGGTGCACGTCCTGGTGGCCCCACCGGCGGAGGCGCAGGTCACGCCCCGGTCGGGGGACCTGATGACGGTACCCGGGAACCGTACGCGCAGCTCCATCCCCTTGATACCGGAGTCGTCCCGAGCGGTGACGGACACGTTGAAGGTCTTGGAGCCGTTGATCCCGATGGCGAAGTCACCGCCTCCGCCGACGACGACATCGGTGATCACCGTGTCGCCGTCGGCGTGCGCGGACGGAGCGGCGAGAGCGCAGAGGCCGAGGGCACAGGACAGGGCGACGGACAACGATCGAATACGCATGCGGGGCAGCATGGCAGCGAAATGACCGAAGTGGTCGCCCTGCCGAGGAGTTACGTAGTGGATTGCGTACTCTCACCGACAACCGGTGATCGCCGGCCCACCGCGACGGCTACTGCACGTCGACGTAGTCGCCCGTGGCGTTGACCGAGGCGGTCGTGCTCGTGCCCGCGAAGCTGAGGCGCCAGTAACCGTCGTATGTCGCGGTGCCGGTGGCCTTCACATTGCCGTACGCGTCCGAGTAGACGGTCTTGATGGTCGTGTACGTGGTGGTGCCGGCCTTGCGGAACTGCAGCTTCACCGGCTGGTTCGCGAAGCCCTTGTAGGTGAGGCTCTGCCAGTCGGCGCGGGTGAGCTTGCCGGTGGTGGTGACGGTCTTGCCCTTGGCGACGGGCTCCGGCCCGGCGTTGGCGGTGAGCTTGGCGAGTCGCCGGATGGAGGTGGAGGCGAGGTCGCCCTGCTCCTTGTAGCCGACCTTGCTGTAGTCGATGCTGCTGCTGGTCGGGTCCTGCCCGTTGAACGCGACGGCGTCGGCGGCGGCCTTCCAGGTGCCCGCCTGCGAGTTGAGCAGCTCGCCCTCGGCGGGACGGATGTCGATCGTGCCCTTGCAGGTCTCCGTCGTGGACGAGGTGGTGGTGCAGGTGGCGAAGTCGTCACCGTAGAGCTGCGGGGTGCTGTCGTCGCCGAAGGTGCCCCGGTACAGGAACGGCTCGGTGTAGAAGTCGCTCGCGGTGGTGTTGACGGTGGAGTCATGGGTCAGCGTGTAGCTGACCGGCACGCTGATCGTCCCTCCGACTCCGACCTTGATCGACGTGGTGATCTTGAAGTTGGAGAAGCTGACCTTCAGCGTGTACGGCGTCCCGCTCGTCGCGGCCGAGTCGGCGGCCTGCGCGGCCGGGGCGACCAGAGCGGAGGTGCAGGCCAGGGCGCCGACAACGGCAGCCACAGTGGCTCTTGTGCGCATGTGTTTCCCCAGGTGGAGAAGAGTTGATCATGGGGCCTGTTGGCCCAGAAGATCTGACCACGGGTTCACCCGACCCAATCCACCCCGCACATGAATTTGGCCCCCGCATGCGCACTCTTGATCGACGTATACGGAACCTTTGGCCCCGGCCTTACCAAATCCATGCACAACCCATGAAAAGGCGCCGGCCCCGGGAAACCCGGAGCCGACGCCCATCACCCTTGCCGCTCGGCTCAGCCGGTGCGGCCGACTGCCCGGCGGCTTTGACGGCGGCCTACTTCACGTCGATGGCGTCCGCCGCGGAGGTCGCGGTCGACGTGCCGTTGCTGCCTGCGAAGACGAAGCGGTAGGAGCCGTCGGCGGTGGCCTTGACGGTGGTCTTCAGGGCGCCCGTGGAGCTGGACTTGACGGTCTTGACGTCCTTGTAGGTGGACGTGCCCTTCTTCTTGAACTGCAGCTTCACCGGCTGGCCGGCGTAACCGGGGGTCTTGTTGGTGTCCCAGTTGGCGCGGGTCAGCTTGCTGGTGACCGTGATGGTCCTGCCCTTCCGGACCGGCTCCGGGGAGGCGTTGGCGCCCGTGAGCTTCGCCTGGCGCTGGACCTTGACGGTGCCGAGCTTGCCCTGCCAGGTCTGGCCCAGCTCTTCGCTGTCCACGTCGCCCTGAAGGGCGAGACCGCCCACCTTCCAGGTGCCGGCCAGGGAGTTGGCGAGGTTGCCGTCGGCCGGCTTGATGTCGATGACGGCCTTGCAGCTGGCGGCGGTCGAGGAGGTGTCGACGCAGGTCGCCGCGTCGTCGCCGAAGAGCACCGGCTCCTTGAAGTCCTCCATCACCGAGGTGGGCATCGACTTGTAGTACAGGAACGGCCCGTTGAGGAAGGTCTTGGAGGTGACGTCGAGGTTCGCGGCGTGCTTGAGGGTGTAGGTGACCGGCACCTTCACGTGCTTGGTCGCGCCCACGACGATCGGCTTGCCGCCGTTCACCTTCATGTTGACGAAGGTGACATCGGGGTTCGCCACGGTCGCGTCGGCCGCGGTGGCCGCGCTGAACGCCGACGGTCCGGTACCGGCGGAGACCGCCGCCGCCCAGGTCGGGGAGGTGCCGAGACCGTCCGCCGAGTCACCGGCGGCGTACGCGGCCGGGACGGCGAAGGCGGACAGGGCGAGGACGCCGGAGACGGCGACCGCGGTGGCTCGTACGCGCATGCTGTGTTCCCCCTGGTGGAACAGAAGGGCCCGGCGGTCGTCCGCGCGAGGGCCCGGGGTGGCCGCGGGTCTGTCGCCCCGCGTGATGAGGTGCGTCGGG
>NZ_AEJC01000687.1 GCF_000317595.1 Streptomyces ipomoeae 91-03
TGGACGGCATGTGTGTGGTGTCGCTCGTAGTGCTTCTGCTGGCAACTCCCGTACGCAGTGGTGTTGTTCCCCTGGCTGGTGCGTCAGGCTATGGGGCCGGTGCGGCACTTGGCCAAGGGAAAGTTCTACCGGCCGGTTTTCTTCACACCATTCACACCCGCATCGGGCGAAAGTCTCGAAGACCTTCTCAGGGGATCCCCGAAACCCCCCGGGCGTTCGCACTCCTCACGGTGCCCCGTGGGCCTGACGGCGCCCGTGGGCCTCACGCGGTGCCGACGGTACTCAAGGTGCCTCTGGCCCTCAGGGCGCGCCCCTGGCCTCAGGGCGTCCGCGCGATCAGATAGCGGAACACGTTCGGCATCCACACCGTGCCGTCGTGGCGGCGGTGCGGTTGCAGGGCCTCAGCCACCTCCTTGTCGACCTGGTCCTGGTCGGTGGCCGCGATCGCCGCGTCGAACAGCCCGGTCGACAGCAGCCCGCGTACCGCGTTGTCCACGTTGGCGTACCCGAAGGGGCAGGCCACGCGTCCGGAGCCGTCGGGCTTCAGGCCGGCCCGCTGGGCGACCTCCTCCAGGTCGTCGCGGAGGGCCGGGCGCCAACTGCCCGTGCCGTGCACGCGGTCGGCGAGCTTCATGGCGACACGGAGCACCCCGGAGGTGGTGCAGCGTTCCGGTGGACCCCAGCCGGCGAGGACCACGGGGGTGCCGTGCTCCGCGAGCGGCGTCGCGGCGGTGAGGAGCTCGCCGAGGCCCTCGGAGTCGCCGGCCAGGCAGCCGATCGGCTCGAAGGCGGTCACGAGGTTGTACGGCGGGTCGCCGGGGGCGCCGGCCGCGTCCTCGGGGGCGCCGTTGACGACCCGGGCGTCAACGCGCGTGGGTGCGCCCCACCCTCCCGGTAGCAGTCGCTCCCGTGCGAGCGTCATCCTTTCGGGCGATGATGCGTCGACGCCGGTGACCGCGGCGCCCCGCGACGCCGCCATCAACAGCGCCAGCCCCGACCCGCAGCCGAGGCCGAGCAGTCGGGTGCCGGCGCCCACGTCGAGCCGTCGGTAGACCGCCTCGTAGAGCGGAACCAGCATCCGTTCCTGGATCTCGGCCCAGTCACGCGCGCGTGCACACTGGTCCACGCGAGGTGCGGACCCCGCGCGAGGCAGTCGCTGCCGCACGAGCGTAGGTGTCATATGAAAGCGCCCCAATCCGCCGAGAGTTGCCGCTGTGCCCTTTTGCTGGGCCCCCGTGGCAGTGCGCTCGCACTCCCCCCGTATGCCAGATAACTCCGCGTCCGACGAGTCGTCCAGAGGTCTCGGACACCGGCTTGCGGTTGTCTGTGCCCGGGCAAAAAGAATTCACATCCCCGCAATGTGGCCACGTAGCATCGCGCCATGGCAAAAGCACCCGTTCTCACACGCCGGGCGGACGACTTTCCGCGCTGGTACCAGGATCTGATCGCCAAGGCCGAAATGGCGGACAACGGGCCGGTGCGCGGCACCATGGTGATCCGACCGTACGGGTACGGGCTGTGGGAGCGGATGCAGCAGGAGATGGACGCGCGGATCAAGGAGACGGGCACGCAGAACGCCTATTTCCCGCTGTTGATCCCGCAGTCCTACCTCACCAAAGAGGCCGAGCACGTCGAGGGTTTCGCGCCCGAGCTGGCCGTGGTGACGCACGGCGGCGGCAAGGAGCTCGAAGAGCCCGCCGTGGTCCGTCCCACCTCCGAGATGATCATCAACGACTACTTCTCGAAGTGGGTGCAGAGCTACCGCGATCTGCCGCTGCTGATCAACCAGTGGGCGAACGTGGTCCGTTGGGAGCTGCGTCCCCGCCTCTTCCTCCGCACCAGCGAATTCCTCTGGCAGGAGGGCCACACGGCGCACGCGACGTACGAGGAGGCGCGCGACTTCGCCGCGCACATCCATCGGGAGGTCTACGAGGACTTCATGGTGAACGTCCTCGCCATGGACGTCGTCCCCGGGCGCAAGACCGTCAAGGAGCGTTTCGCGGGCGCCATCAACACCCTCACCCTCGAAGGCATGATGGGCGACGGCAAGGCCCTTCAGATGGCCACCAGCCACGAACTGGGCCAGAACTTCGCCAAGGCCTTCAACACCCGTTATCTGTCCAGGGAAGGACAGCAGGAGCTGGTCTGGCAGACCTCCTGGGGCTCCACCACCCGCATGATCGGCGCCCTGGTGATGATGCACGGCGACGACGACGGCCTGCGCGTCCCGCCCCGGCTGGCCCACATCCAGGCCGTCGTCCTCGCGATCAAGGGCGACGACGCGGTTCTGGCCAAGGTCCGCGAGCTCGGCGACCGGCTGAGGGCAGCGGGCGTGCGTGTCCAGGTGGACGACCGCACGGATGTCCCGTTCGGTCGCCGCGCCGTCGACTGGGAACTCAAGGGCATCCCCGTACGTATCGAGGTCGGGCCCCGTGACCTGGAGAACGGCACCGCGATGCTGGCCCGCCGCATCCCCGGAGGCAAGGAACCGGTGGCCCTGGATGCCCTTCCGGAGATGCTGCCGGCGATCCTGGAGGAGGACCAGGCGCTGCTCCTGAGGCAGTCGCGGGAGCGCCGCGAGTCCCGTACGACGGAGGTGTCGACGATCGGCGAGGCCATCGAGGCCGCCACGGCCGGCGGCTGGGCCCGTATCGCCTGGTCGGCCCTCGGCGAGGAGGGCGAGGCCGAGCTCGGGGAGCACGCGGTGACCGTACGGTGTCTGGTTGCCGAGGACGGGTCGGTGCCCGACTCCTATGACGCACCCGGTAACGTCGCTGTCGTGGCGCGCGCTTACTAGAGCGATCCGTTCCGTCGGGAGAGCGGCTGAAACGCCCCTTGCGCATCTGACGACCACAGGTGCCCCGGCGCACGGACGGTGTCTACGCGTCTGTCAAGAGGGGCGGCCCGATAGGGCCTCCGTTGAGGGCGGTGGTGGGAGACGGGTGGACGTACGTGCCACTACGTACCGCCTTGGTGGGAGCTGTGAGGCTTCTCCGCAGATCAGCGCACCCGCCCTCGTCAGGACGCACTAGCGGCAACTGACGGGTACGTGCAAATTATTTGGGATGCCCCGGAATCGGAACACAGGGGCCCTCAGGCTCGTTGTCATTACGTGAGCACGACACAGACACCACCTGTTCTCGCCGCAGAGCTGGCACAGGCGTGGGCCGACATTCAGCGGTACCACCCCGAGCTGCCGGATCTTGCCGCTCCCGAGTCCCTGATCGGAGAGTCGTCGTCCGCCTGCGGGCACGAACTCTCCTTCGAGCGACTGCTCCATGAGGCAGTCCATGGCATCGCCGCCGCTCGCGGAGTCCGCGACACCTCCCGGGCCGGCCGGTACCACAACCGCAGATTCCTCGCGATCGCCGAGGAACTCGGCCTCGACCACCCGGAGGAACCGCACCCCAGCAGCGGCTTCTCGCTGGTCACCCTCAACGCCGAGGCGAAGCGTCGCTACCGCCCGACCATCGACAGACTGCAGCGCGCGCTCAAGGCCCACACGGCCGCGACGTCCGCGGACACGGCCCGCAGCTTCCGGGGGCCGGCCGCCCGCCATGGCTCCTCCGGCGGCGGGGTCCGCGTCAAGGCCGTCTGCGACTGCGGTCGCAACGTCCGGGTCGTCCCGTCCGTACTGGCCCAGGCCCCCATCGTCTGTGGCGGCTGCGGAAAGCCGTTCCGGATCCCGGAGGTCGTGGGCGCGGCCTGAGGGGACGGCGAGCTGAGAAGACGGCTGCTCGTGGCAGCCGTACACAGCTCGGTCGTCGGCATCGCCGAGGGTGCCGCTGCAACCGCGCTGTTGGCTGCGGGCAGTCGTGCCGCTGGGGCGGCACGGGTGGGCGCAGCGGCACCCTGTGCGCGCCGGGTTGCGCGACCCATCTCGACGGCACCCGAGGCGCCGGGTGCCTCTCAGCCGTGCCCAAACGCAGCCCGCCGTCCCCTCGGCCAAAAGCGACCCGCAGGGTGTGGCAGAATGGCTAGCTGTACTCGACAGCCGCACAGGACCCCTCTCTCCTCCGGCTGACGCGTCCATCGGGCACTCGGGTACCGCAACCCCACGCGGCCTTCTCGCCGTGCCCAACCACGTCAAATCCAGGAGAACCCACTCCCGTGGCAGTCAAGATCAAGCTGAAGCGTCTGGGCAAGATCCGTTCGCCTCACTACCGCATCGTCGTCGCCGACTCCCGTACCCGTCGTGACGGCCGTGCGATCGAGGAGATCGGCAAGTACCACCCGACGTACAACCCGTCGGTCATCGAGGTCGACGCGGACCGTGTCGCGTACTGGCTGGGTGTCGGCGCGCAGCCGACCGAGCCCGTGCTCGCCATTCTGAAGAAGACCGGCGACTGGCAGAAGTTCAAGGGCGAGCCCGCCCCGGCGCCGCTGCTCGTCGCCGAGCCGAAGTCCGCGCGTCCGTCCTTCGAGGCTCTCGGCGGCGACGACGAGGGCAAGGGTGAGGCGATCACCCAGAAGAAGAAGGCGGAGAAGAAGGACGAGGCCGCGGCCGAGTCCTCTTCGTCTGAGTCGACCGAGGCCTGAGCATGCTCGAGGAGGCTCTCGAGCACCTCGTCAAGGGCATCGTCGACTACCCCGACGACGTACAGGTCGCCTCGCGCAACCTGCGTCGCGGGCGCGTCCTCGAGGTCCGGGTCCACCCCGACGACCTCGGCAAGGTGATCGGTCGCAACGGCCGTACCGCCCGCGCTCTGCGCACCGTCGTGGGCGCCATCGGCGGCCGCGGTGTCCGTGTCGACCTGGTCGATGTGGACCACGTCCGCTGACGCATGAGTAGTACCGGCTCGGGCCGGGGAGGGCCACTGGGCCGTCCCCGGCCCGTAGTCGTATGAGCCGCCGGCTCGTCGTCGTAACCACAGGAGATCAAGCACAGTGCAGCTCGTAGTCGCACGGATCGGCCGTGCCCACGGCATCAAGGGCGAGGTCACCGTCGAGGTCCGCACCGACGAGCCGGAACTCCGGCTCGCCCCCGGCGCCGTTCTGCTCACGGACCCCACCTCGACGGGTCCGCTCACCATCGAGGCCGGCCGGGTGCACAGCGGCCGGCTGCTCCTGCGCTTCGAGGGCGTCCGCGACCGTAACGCCGCCGAAGCCCTCCGCAACACCCTGCTGATCGCGGAGGTGGACCCGGAGGAGCTGCCGGAGGAAGAGGACGAGTACTACGACCACCAGCTCATCGACCTCGACGTTGTGACCAAGGACGGGGTGGAGGTGGGCCGGATCACCGAGATCTCGCACCTGCCCTCCCAGGACCTCTTCATCGTCGAGCGGTCCGACGGGAGCGAGGTGATGATCCCGTTCGTCGAGGAGATCGTCACCGAGATCGATCTCGCGGAGCAGCGGGCGATCATCGACCCGCCGCCGGGTCTCATCGACGACCGTGCGGAGACCGCGTCCGCCAGGGACGCCGCGGGGGAATCCACCGGGGACACCACGGACTCCACGGACTCCACGGACTCGACCGGAGACGAGGCCTGATGCGGCTCGACGTCGTCACGATCTTCCCCGAGTACCTCGAACCCCTGAACGTCTCGCTCGTCGGCAAGGCACGCGCGCGTGGACAACTGAACGTCCATGTGCACGATCTGCGTTCCTGGACGTACGACCGGCACAACACGGTCGACGACACGCCGTACGGCGGTGGCCCGGGCATGGTCATGAAGACCGACCCCTGGGGTGACGCCCTGGACTCCGTCCTCGCCGACGGCTACGAGACGGGTTCCCACGAGCCCGCGCTCATCGTCCCCACTCCCAGCGGCCGTCCGTTCACGCAGGAACTCGCCGTCGAACTGTCCGAGCGCCCCTGGCTGGTCTTCACGCCGGCGCGCTACGAGGGCATCGACCGCCGGGTCGTCGACGAGTACGCCACCCGGATGCCCGTCCATGAGGTGTCCATCGGCGACTACGTGCTCGCCGGCGGCGAGGCGGCCGTCCTCGTGATCACGGAGGCCGTGGCCCGGCTGCTGCCCGGCGTCCTCGGCAACGCCGAGTCCCACCGCGACGACTCCTTCGCGCCCGGAGCCATGGCCAACCTCCTGGAGGGGCCCGTCTACACGAAGCCGCCCGAGTGGCGCGGCCGGGACATCCCGGAGGTGCTGCTCAGCGGCCACCACGGGAAGATCGCGCGCTGGCGCCGGGACGAGGCCCTGAAGCGTACGACCGTCCACCGGCCCGACCTCATCGAGCGCTGCGACCCCAAGGCGTTCGACAAGAAGGACCGGGAGATGCTCTCCATCCTGGGCTGGGCCCCGGACCCCGAGGGAGAGCCGTACGGCCGATTTTGGCGCCGGGTGGAGGGCGTGGAAGAATAGGTCGCTGTTGTGCGTCGTCCGGCGCGCGCCCCTGCCACAGGGGGACACGACGCCCGCCCCGACACGGACAGCATCCTCTCGAAACACCTAGCTCCCGCTCATGACCTGTGGCATGGGCGAAGAAAGCAGACGAAATGTCTCACCTGCTCGACTCCGTCGACTCCGCGTCGCTGCGCAGCGACATCCCGGCCTTCCGCCCGGGTGACACCGTCAACGTCCACGTCCGCGTCATCGAGGGCAACCGCTCC
This sequence comes from Streptomyces ipomoeae 91-03, assembly GCF_000317595.1. GTDB lineage: Bacteria > Actinomycetota > Actinomycetes > Streptomycetales > Streptomycetaceae > Streptomyces > Streptomyces ipomoeae. Next base: position 6,575 of record NZ_AEJC01000687.1, read on the forward strand.
CGTGTGCAGCAGTTCAAGGGCGTTGTGATCCGTCGCCAGGGCTCCGGTGTCCGCGAGACCTTCACGGTCCGCAAGGTCTCGTTCTCCGTCGGCGTCGAGCGCACCTTCCCGGTGCACACCCCGATCGTCGAGAAGATCGAGCTCGTCACGCGCGGTGACGTCCGTCGCGCCAAGCTGTACTACCTGCGCGACCTGCGCGGCAAGGCGGCGAAGATCAAGGAGAAGCGCGAGAACTGAGCGCGCGCTCAGGCGTCCTCGGGGCCGGATACGATCTGGCCCCGATGGACACCGAAGCACAGCAGCACATGGAGCGCGACCGCTCCTCCCGCCCTTCTGGAGCCGAGAAGGCATCGCCCTCGGCTCGCTCCGAGGAGATCTCGGACACAGAGCGGCCGGAGGGTCGGTCGCGTTTCGTGTTGCTGGGCAGGACCGCCGACTGGGTCCCCGGCGGTCGTTACACCCTGACCGTGTTGATCTGCCTGCTTTTTCTGGCGCTCTTCAGCAACTTTGTGATGCAGCCGTTCCAGATTCCCAGCAGCTCCATGGAGAACTCATTGAGGATCGGGGACCGAGTTCTCGTAAATAAGTTGGCGTACCGTTTCGGATCTGAGCCGCAGCGCGGTGACGTCGTCGTGTTCGACGGCACCGGCTACTTCGGGAACGCCGACTACATCAAGCGCGTTGTCGGCGTGGGGGGAGACCGGGTGGTCTGTTGCGACCAGGAGGGGAGGCTTGAGGTGAACGGCCGGTGGGTCGACGAGTCGTCGTTTCTGTACCCCGGGGACAGCCCGTCCAACGTGCCTTTCGACGTGGTCGTACCCGAAGGGCGTCTGTTCGTCCTCGGCGACCACCGCAGCGACTCCAGTGACTCCCGCGACCATCTGGGATCCCCCGGTGGCGGCATGGTCCCCCTCGACGCCGTGATCGGCAGGGCCGGCTGGATCATCTGGCCTGCCGACCACTGGGCCCGACTGGACCGCCCGGGCGCCTACGCGCGCGTGCCCGCCGTCGGCGGTGCGCATGGGTAACCGTGGCAAACCCCGCGGGGCGCCGAGCTCCGCCGCCGACGGCCTGTTGCCCACCGGCACCCGACGGGCCGGTGGCGCGGCCCGGCCGAGCCGGGTCGAGCGGCGCAAACTCGCCCGCAAGATCAAGCGGCGCAGGCGCCGTTCGGCGGTCAAGGAGATCCCGCTCCTGGTCGGTGTCGCCGTTCTCATAGCGCTGGTCCTCAAGACGTTCCTCGTCCAGGCCTTCGTGATCCCGTCGGGCTCCATGGAGCAGACGATCCAGATCGGCGACCGGGTCCTGGTCGACAAGCTCACCCCCTGGTTCGGCTCCAAGCCGACCCGTGGCGACGTCGTCGTCTTCAAGGACCCCGGCGGCTGGCTGGAGGACGAGCAGACGACGACCTCGGCGGACGATCCGATCGTCATCAAGCAGATAAAAGAAGGCCTCCAGTTCATCGGACTGCTCCCGTCCGACGACGAGCAGGACCTGATCAAGCGGGTCGTCGCGGTCGGCGGCGACACCGTCAAGTGCTGCGACGTCCAGGGCCGCGTCACGGTCAACGGCATGCCGCTGGACGAGACGGCATACATCCACCCCGGCAACAAACCGTCCCTCCAGCAGTTCGAGGTGACCGTGCCGCAGGGCCGCCTCTGGGTCATGGGTGACCACCGGGAGAACTCCGCCGACTCACGTGCCCACCAGAACGACACGTCGAGTACGGCCCAGTACGGCGGTACGGTCTCCGAGGAGTCCGTCGTCGGGCGGGCCGTGGTCATCGCCTGGCCCGTCGGCCACTGGGGGCAGTTGGAGGAACCGGACACATTCGCCGCCGTGCCGAGCGGATCGACCGCGGTCCTCGGCGCTTCGCATAGGGTGGCCTCCGCGGATCGAAACGGATTGATCCCCCTCCCGACCCCTGCGGAACTCCCGCTCGTTATGGGAGTGGTGGGCCTGCACCGGATGTGGCGCGGGCGGCGGTACGGCGTGAGGAGTGGATGTGGGGGATTTGGCGGTCGGCGCACGATCCGGACATGGTGGTTCCGAAGAACGGCCGGAGCGGCCCGACGAGGCGGCTTCCCCGGCCGCGGAGGACGTCGTGAGTCCCGAGGGTTCCCTGTCCGCCGGGAGTGACTCCCCGGACGGAGCGGACGGCGAGAGCGGCGCGGAAACCGCCCGGACCTCTGCCGACGACGGCGAGCAGGGCCAGGGGCCCAAGAAGAAGCAGCGTTCCTTCTGGAAGGAACTGCCGATCCTGATCGGTATCGCGCTGGTCCTCGCGCTGCTGATCAAGACCTTCCTGGTACAGGCGTTCTCCATCCCCTCGGACTCGATGCAGAACACCCTGCAGCAGGGCGACCGGGTCCTGGTCGACAAGCTCACCCCGTGGTTCGGCTCCGAGCCCGAGCGTGGCGAGGTCGTCGTCTTCCACGACCCGGCCGGCTGGCTGGACGGCGAGCCCACCGTCGAGCCCAACGCCGTGCAGCGGGTCCTCGGCTGGATCGGCCTGATGCCGTCCGCCGAGGAGAAGGACCTCATCAAGCGCGTCATCGGTGTCGCGGGCGACACCGTGGAGTGCGACGGCACGGGCCCGCTCAAGGTCAACGGCAAGGCCCTCAACGAGCCGTACGTGTACCCGGGCAACACCCCCTGCACCGTCGACGACACCGGCGGCCAGTTCAAGGTGAAGGTGCCCGAGGGCAAAATCTGGGTGATGGGCGACCACCGGCAGAACTCGCTGGACTCCCGCTACCACCAGAACGACAAGAACGACGGCATGGTCCCCGTGGGCCAGGTCGTGGGCCGCGCCATCGTGGTCGCCTGGCCGCCCACCCGCTGGTCCACGCTGCCGGTTCCCGACACCTTCGACCAGAACCTGAGCGCCGCCGCCCCCGGCGCGCTCGGCCTCGCGGGCGCGGTGCCGCTGGTGCTGTGGCGCCGGCGCCGCCTTCTGGCCACCGAGGGCCCGAGGGTTTCTGGCACGGGTACCGCCGGGTAGGGTGCCGTCCCAGATCGCCGACCTTCCGAGACCCACAGGGGCCCCGGCAGGTCGAATCTCCGACTTGGGGGAGCACTGGGATGAGCGGGACCACACGCCGTACGGACGAGGGCCGCGGACGGCTCGGCAGCACGCTGTCGGGACTGGCCGTGGCCCTCGGCTGTGTGCTCTTCCTGGGCGGCTTCGTCTGGGGCGCGATCGTCTACCAGCCCTACACCGTGCCGACCGACTCCATGTCCCCCACCATCACCTCCGGGGACCGCATCCTGGCCGAGCGGATCGACGGCAGCGAGATCAAGCGCGGTGACGTCGTGGTCTTCCGGGAGGAGACCTGGGGCAACGCGCCCATGGTCAAGCGGGTCGTCGCGGTCGGCGGTGACACGGTCGCCTGCTGCACCGACGGCAAGCTGACCGTCAACGGCGAGAAGATCGACGAGGCCTATCTGCCTCAGGGCGAGGACGCAGAGCTGAGCGGCATCCCCGAGATCACCGTCCCCAAGGGCCGGCTCTTCCTCCTCGGCGACGAACGCAGCGGCTCCCTGGACTCCACCGCCCACCTCACGGAGGCCGGTCAGGGCACCGTGCCGCGCGCCAACGTGGACGCCCGCGTAGACGCCGTCGTCTGGCCCATGGACGGCATGCTGGCCCGCCCCACGGGCTTCGAGAAGCTCGGTGCGCTGTCCTCGCCCGGTCCGCTGCGGCTGATCACGGCCGCGCTCCTGGTGGGCATGGTGCTCGTTCTGGGCGGCGCGGCCTACGGGCCGATCGCCAAGCGACTGGGCGGCCGTCCCCAGCAGCAGAAGCCGGAGCCGGCCGGTGTCGGCTGAACCGTCGAACGGCACGTTCGGTTCGTACGACCAGCAGCACGGCTCGTACGGCGGTGGCCCCGATGCCGGGGGCGCCGTCGAGGACACGTACGAGGGCGGGCTGCGCAAGGTGGCCCGGGTGATCCTGCTGGATCCGCAGGACCGCATCCTGCTGCTGCACGGGCACGAACCGGACGATCCGGCGGACGACTGGTGGTTCACCCCCGGCGGCGGTGTTGAGGGCGCGGAGACTCGTGAGGAGGCCGCGCTGCGGGAACTCGCCGAGGAGACCGGAATCACGGACGTCGAGCTGGGGCCCGTGCTCTGGCAGCGGGTGTGCTCCTTCCCCTTCGCCGGGCGCCGCTGGGACCAGGACGAGTGGTATTACCTGGCCCGTACCGCCCAGACGGTGACCGCCGCGGCCCGGTTGACGGAGCTGGAACGACGCAGCGTCGCCGGAGCACGTTGGTGGACGTGCGGAGAACTGGCCCGGGCGCATGAGACGGTGTACCCGACCAGACTCGCCGAACTGCTGCGCACACTGCTCGACGAGGGTCCCCCGGCCAAACCCGTGGTCCTGGACACCGAAATTGTCTAGAGGCGTGCGGGGCTGGCGCACAATGGTGGGATCGCACGGCTGAAGGGGAACATGCCATGAGCGCCGAGGACCTCGAGAAGTACGAGACCGAGATGGAGCTGAAGCTCTACCGGGAGTACCGCGATGTCGTCGGTCTGTTCAAATACGTGATCGAGACCGAGCGGCGCTTCTACCTCACGAATGACTACGAGATGCAGGTGCACTCGGTCCAGGGCGAGGTGTTCTTCGAGGTGTCCATGGCGGACGCCTGGGTGTGGGACATGTACCGGCCGGCCCGGTTCGTGAAGCAGGTCCGGGTGCTCACGTTCAAGGACGTGAACATTGAGGAGCTGAACAAGAGCGATCTGGAGCTGCCGGGCAGCTGAGGCTCTCGCCGTCGTCGGGCCGCAGGCGGCATCGGCTGTTGTGGATGTCATTCGTGTGGGTGACGAAGTTATCCACAATCGTCCAGTTGTCCACCAAGATCCAATAGCGGGCCGAGTCGCCCTCAGTGTTGGCGCCGGAGGTGGTGCCGACATGAGCAACGCACGAGGTGTGAACGCACGAGGTGCACTCGGCAGGTACGGCGAGGAGCTGGCCGCACGGCGGCTGACCGAGGCCGGGATGACGGTCCTGGAGCGCAACTGGCGCTGCGGCAGGACCGGTGAGATCGACATCGTGGCCCGGGACGGGGACGCGCTGGTCGTCTGCGAGGTCAAGACCCGCAGGGCCGGCGCGTTCGAACACCCCATGGCCGCCGTGACCCCCACGAAGGCCGACCGACTGCGTGGGCTCGCCGAACGCTGGCTGCAGGAACACGGCGGGGCCCCACCGGGAGGCGTCCGCATCGACGTCGTGGGCGTCGTCCTCCCCGAGCGCGGCGCACCCGTCGTGGAGCACGTACGGGGGGTGGCCTGATGGGATTCGCCCGTACATGCTCCGTGGCGCTCGTCGGTGTCGAGGGCGTGATCGTCGAGGTCCAGGCCGATCTGGAACCGGGGGTCGCCGCGTTCACGCTGGTGGGATTGCCGGACAAGAGTCTGACCGAGAGCAAGGACCGGGTCAGGGCGGCGGTGGTCAATTCCGGCGCCGAGTGGCCGCAGAAGAAGCTCACCGTGGGGCTCAGTCCCGCGTCGGTACCCAAGGCGGGCAGCGGATTCGACCTCGCGGTCGCCTGTGCGGTCCTGGGCGCCTCCGAGCGCATCGACCCTCGGATGCTCTCGGACATCGTGATGATCGGCGAGCTGGGCCTCGACGGACGGGTACGGCCGGTACGGGGCATCCTGCCGGCGGTGCTGGCCGCCGCCGAGGCGGGCTACGAGCAAGTGGTGGTGCCGGAGTGCGCAGCCGCGGAGGCCTCGCTCGTGCCGGGCGTCTCGGTCCTGGGCGTGCGCACACTGCGGCAACTGATCGCCGTCCTCGCGGACGAACCGGTGCCGGATGAGGAACCCGACGAGGGACGCCCGGATCCCCTGATGGCAGGACTGCGACTGCCGGGCACAGGGGCGGCCACCGGAATGCACACCGTGGGGGCCGCCCAGCAGGACCAGGGGCACGACCTCGCCGACGTCGTCGGCCAGCTCGCGGCACGGACCGCGGTGGAGGTCGCCGCAGCCGGTGGACACCACCTCTTCCTGGAGGGGCCACCGGGCGCGGGCAAGACGATGCTCGCCGAGCGGCTGCCGGCCATCCTGCCGAGTCTCGCCAAGGAGGAGTCCCTGGAGGTCACCGCCGTGCACTCGGTCGCCGGCCTGCTGCCGGCCGGGAAGCCTCTGGTCGATGTGCCGCCCTACTGCGCCCCGCACCACTCGGCCACCATGCAGGCCCTCGTGGGCGGCGGCCAGGGCGTCGCACGGCCGGGCGCGGTGTCGCTCGCCCATCGCGGGGTGCTCTTCCTCGATGAGACCCCCGAGTTCAGCAGCCAGGCCCTGGACGCGCTCCGACAGCCTCTGGAGGCGGGGCACGTGGTGATCGCGCGCAGTGCGGGGGTCGTCCGGTTCCCGGCGAAGTTCCTGATGGTCCTCGCGGCCAATCCATGCCCGTGCGGTCGTTTCTCGCGGACCGACGACCTGTGCGAGTGCCCGCCCGCCGCCATCCGCCGCTACCAGGCGAGGCTCTCCGGGCCGCTGCTGGACCGGGTCGATCTCCGGGTCGAGGTCGACCGTGTCACGCGCTCCGAGTTGTCCCAGAGCGCTGCGAGGGGCGAGTCCACGGCGGTGGTGGCCGAGCGTGTGCGGGCCGCCCGGGAGCGGGCGGCCCTACGGCTGGCGGGCACCCTGTGGCGGACGAACAGCGAGGTGCCGGGGCGTGAACTGCGCAGCCGGTGGCACGCGGCGCCGGGCGCGATGGACGAAGCCGAGCGGAGTCTGGAACGGGGGTTGCTGACCGCGCGCGGCCTGGACCGTGTGCTGCGGGTCGCGTGGACCATCGCCGATCTCGTCGGCCACGACCGTCCTGACGCGGCAGACGTCAACCTGGCCCTGCAACTGCGTACTGGGGTTCCGCGGGGGATGCCGATGGCGATCGGGGCGCTGACATGAGGGCCGCGTGCGCGACTCCAGGGTGGGTGAGCGATGACCGGTGACGGCGTGTCGGACGTCGAGCGACTCGACCGTGTCTTTCTCGCCCGTGTGCTCGAACCGGGAGATGAACTGGGTGGGCGCTGGTTGCGGGAACTCGGTGCCCGGGAGCTGGTGCGGCGGCTCTCGGGGGACGGGGGACCACCACCGGGAGCATCGGAGAAACGGTGGACGGGGCTGTGCGCCCGCGCCGGGCGGGCCGACCCCGAAGAGGATCTGGCCCGGGCGCAGGCATCCGGAGCACGGTTCCTCGTGCCCGGGGACACCGAGTGGCCCGGGCAGCTTGATGATCTCGGGGACGGGCGGCCCGTCGGGCTGTGGGTGCGGGGGAAGGCCAATGTGCGGATGTGGGCCTTGCGGTCCGTGGCCGTCGTGGGGGCGCGGGCCTGCACGGAGTACGGGGCCCATATGGCGGCCCTGCTGGGGGCGGAGCTCGCCGAGCGGGGGTGGGTGGTCGTGTCCGGCGGGGCGTACGGGGTGGACGGGGCCGCTCACCGGGGGGTGCTCGGGGTCGGCGGGGCGACCGTCGCCGTGCTGGCCTGCGGGGTGGACCGGCCCTATCCACGAGGGCATGTGCAGCTGATCAGCAGGATCGCGGAGCAGGGGCTCGTGGTGGGGGAATTGCCGCCAGGAGACCACCCGACGCCGAGCCGGTTCATCCTGCGGAACCGGGTCATCGCCGCCCTCACCAGAGGCACCGTGGTCGTCGAGGCGGCCTACCGCAGCGGCGCGCTGGTCACGGCGCGGGCAGCGCAGCGGTTGGGGAGATTCACCATGGGGGTGCCCGGGCCCGCGACCTCGGCCCTCTCGGCAGGGGTGCACGAGTTGCTGCGGGGCGACGCGGTGCTCGTGTCCGACGCCGCCGAGGTCGTCGAGCTGGTGGGCGACATCGGGGAGCTGGCGCCCGACCGGCGGGGGCCGGTGCTGCCGCGTGACCTGCTGGAGCCCGGCGCGCGGCAGGTGCTGGCCGCGTTGCCGGGGCGGGGCGCCGCGGCGGTCGACGAGATCGCCCGGGGCGCGGGGACGACGGCGGACGACGCGGTCGGGAGGCTGTACGAACTCCGGTCACTTGGTTACGTCGAACGACATGGCGACAGCTGGAAGTTGACACGCCAGGCGATGATCTCCGTTTCGTCGGATCGGAGGCCGGGTTGACCGAGCGTGTTCGGCCGTCCGGGGGAACGCCCGACAACCTTGTGGTTTCCGGCAGTTGGAGCCCCGATCCGGTCACACAGTGCGACCGTCATGACACTGGGGGGCGCTCAGCGGAACGTATCTGCGCACCGGCGCCTCCCCTGTCTTCGCGCACTGCGACTCCTCAGTCACGCTACGCTCACGAGGGACCCCTGACTCAGACAGGCATCTCGACATCAGACCGACAGCTCACCCAGGCACCCTCAGTTCACGGCAGAACGGCACAAGGCGACGAATGCCCCAGCACACCTCCGGGTCTGACCGGGCGGCGGTACCGTCCGCCGCTTGCGGCACCGTGCGCCCACCCGCCCCCTCGACACTCGACGAGCTGTGGCGGACATACAAGACGACGGGCGACGAACGGCTGCGCGAGCAGTTGATCCTCCACTACTCACCCCTGGTGAAGTACGTCGCGGGCCGGGTGAGCGTCGGCCTGCCGGCCAATGTCGAGCAGGCGGACTTCGTCTCGTCCGGGGTCTTCGGGCTCATCGACGCGATCGAGAAGTTCGACATCGACCGGGAGATCAAGTTCGAGACGTACGCGATCACCCGGATCCGGGGCGCGATGATCGACGAACTGCGCGCGCTGGACTGGATCCCCCGATCGGTACGACAGAAGGCCCGTAACGTGGAGCGGGCGTACGCCACCCTGGAGTCCCGGCTCAGACGCACCCCGAGTGAGGGGGAGGTCGCCGCCGAGATGGGCATCCCGGTCGACGAACTCCACTCCGTCTTCAGCCAGTTGTCGCTGGCCAACGTGGTGGCGCTGGAGGAGCTGCTGCACGTCGGCGGCGAGGGCGGGGACCGCCTGAGCCTCATGGACACGCTGGAGGACACCGCCGCGGACAATCCGGTGGAGGTGGCCGAGGACCGGGAGTTGCGGCGGTTCCTGGCGCGGGCCATCAACACGTTGCCCGAGCGGGAGAAGACCGTCGTCACGCTCTACTACTACGAAGGGCTCACCCTCGCCGAGATCGGGAACGTGCTCGGGGTCACCGAGAGCCGGGTGAGTCAGATCCACACCAAGTCGGTGCTCCAACTGCGGGCGAAGCTGGCGAGTTTCGGCCGCTGAGCCGGGCCGGGGTGGCCGGTGCGCGGGCCGTCGCGGCTGGGTGTCGGGTGCCGGGGGCCGGGGGCCGGGGGCCGGGGGCCGGGTGCCGGGGGCGAGCCGGCTGGAAGTCCGGTCCGAGCCGACCGGACCGGACCGGGGGCAGCACCGCTCCACACGCCGGGCGTAGCCCGGTCCGGCCGACCGGCCGGATGCTCGCTCGTCGGGCTCCGACACGCGGTCCGACCTGGCTGGATATGGCCTGTGTGCGGGGTTCTGTGGTGGGCCGGTCGGGGGAAGCGTCTCCCGTGGGTGGCGGTCCGTCCGTAGAGTGATTGACGTGCCAAGGATTCGAGCGGCCTCCGTGGCCGAGCACCGGTCGATGCAGCGAGCCGCCCTGCTGGACGCGGCTCGGTCCCTGTTGTCCGACGGCGGGACGGAGGCGTTGACGTTCCCGGCGCTCGCCGAGCGCACGGGGCTGGCGCGGTCGTCCGTGTACGAGTACTTCCGGTCGCGGGCCGCCGTGGTCGAAGAGCTGTGCGAGGTCGACTTTCCCTTGTGGGCGGCGGAGGTCGAGGCGGCGATGGCTGCGGTCGACTCGCCCGAGGGCAAGGTCGAGGCGTACGTCCGTGCGCAGCTGGAGCTGGTCGGGGATCGGCGGCATCGGGCCGTGGTGGCGATCTCGGCGAGTGAGTTGGACGCGGGGGCCCGGGAGAAGATTCGGGCCGCGCATGGGGGGCTCGTCGCGATGATCGTGGAGGCGTTGGGCGGACTGGGGCATGCGGAGCCTCGGCTGGCCGCGATGCTGTTGCAGGGTGTGGTGGATGCGGCTGTGCGGAGGATCGAGCTGGGGGCGGCGGAGGAGCCGGGCTCGATCATTGACGCGGCTGTGGCCATGGCTCTCAGGGGCGTGCGGGGTTGAGCCCTGCGTGGATTGGGCGTCCTGTGGTGTGACTGAGCCGCCGTTTCCGGGCGTCCGGTGGCCGTTGCCGGGCGGAGCCGGGGTTGCGCCTGCCGGCGCGTGCCGCACGACTGCCCGCAGCCATGTACGGCCATTGCGCTCGGCGGCACGACGGCCGCGGCTGAGGCAGCGGTAGTAGCGGCTGCGCCGGGGCCGGCAGGCCGGGTCGGTTATGCCGGGACCGGGAGCAGGCGTGACGGGCCACTCCGGAGGAGCCACGGCGGTAGCAGCGACAGTGGGTTCAGGTATGTGTCCCCTCGGCGCAGGCCCCAGTGCAGGCAGGCGGTTGGGCAGTGGGAGGGGGAGGGCTCCAGGGTGCCCAGGACATCGCCTGCTGCCACCTCGTCACCCTTCTGGACCGATGGGCGTACCGGTTCGTACGTCGTGCGCAGGGGTGGCTCGCCCGTTCCCCTCAGTTCGATCGAGACGACTCCTCTGCCCGCCACTCGGCCCGCGAAAGAGACCCGGCCCGGGGCGATCGCTCGTACGGGGGAGCCCGATGGGGCGGAAAGGTCGACACCTCGGTGGCCTCGGGCGTAGGGGGTGGGCGGGGGGTCCCAGGCGTGGACCACCAGAGGGCGGAGGCCCACGGGCCAGGACCGGCCGATGGCGGGGACGGGCTCCTCGGTGCCCGATGGGGGTGGGGCGGGGGCGGCTCGTGGCGTCGGTGTCCAGGCCGTGAGCAGGAAGGCCACCGTCAGACACAACAACAGTGCCGGCCATGTGCGCAGGTGTCGCCGCGCCGCAGCGAGAGTCTTGTGAGGCATGCGGGAAGCGTCCCGCGGGTGGCCGGAACATGGCCGAGGGCTGTGGAGTACTCGGCAGTTGTGGATATCGGCGTCACCCGGGGCCTCTTGGGTCCCGTACACTTCTGATGGCGATCCGGGTCACCGGGTCGACTTCGCACGCCCCGATACGAGGTCCGGAGACGGTCCGTATCAGCGCCCCTCGGTCCTTCGTGGCACGGCGCGTCGTGGGCGTCAGGCGCGGGAGCCGTCCGGCATCCGCGGCATAACCGAGAAATTCAAGGAGATACGGCCATGGCCGTCGTCACGATGCGGGAGCTGCTGGAGAGCGGCGTCCACTTCGGTCACCAGACCCGTCGCTGGAACCCGAAGATGAAGCGCTTCATCTTCACCGAGCGCAACGGCATCTACATCATCGACCTGCTCCAGTCGCTGTCGTACATCGACCGCGCCTACGAGTTCGTCAAGGAGACCGTCGCCCACGGCGGCACGGTCATGTTCGTCGGCACGAAGAAGCAGGCGCAGGAGGCCATCGCCGAGCAGGCCACCCGCGTCGGCATGCCCTACGTCAACCAGCGCTGGCTGGGCGGCATGCTCACCAACTTCTCGACCGTCTACAAGCGTCTGCAGCGCCTCAAGGAGCTTGAGCAGATCGACTTCGAGGACGTCGCGTCCTCCGGTCTGACCAAGAAGGAGCTTCTCGTGCTCTCGCGCGAGAAGGCCAAGCTGGAGAAGACCCTCGGCGGTATCCGCGAGATGCAGAAGGTGCCCAGCGCCGTCTGGATCGTGGACACCAAGAAGGAGCACATCGCGGTCGGTGAGGCCCGGAAGCTCAACATCCCGGTCGTCGCGATCCTCGACACCAACTGCGACCCCGACGAGGTCGACTACAAGATCCCGGGCAACGACGACGCGATCCGCTCCGTCACCCTGCTCACCCGTGTGATCGCCGACGCCGTCGCCGAGGGCCTCATCGCCCGCTCCGGCGTCGCCACCGGCGAGAAGGGCGAGAAGGCCGCGGGCGAGCCGCTCGCCGAGTGGGAGCGCGACCTCCTCGAGGGCGAGAAGAAGGCCGAGGAGGCCCCCGCCGCCGCCGAGGCCCCCGCCGCGGAGGCGGCCCCCGCGGAGGCCGCTGCCGAGGCTCCGGCCGCCGAGGCCGAGCAGGCCTGACCTAAGGTCGCCCGACCTTCATGGTCGTACGGCTCAGATGACGGCG